>JASJFV010000018.1:0-4940 GCA_033791885.1 Gammaproteobacteria bacterium
AGTTGATCCGTATCGTGGATCAGTCGCTTACTACAAGCTAGAAAGACAGCATGTTTCAAATCAACCAAACGCGGTACTGAATTAGCCTTTATTGTTCTGCTCACTTAAAGATGTGACATATTTACGTTTAGCTCTAAGCAAGCTGGGTATTTATTGATTATTGTTAAAGAAGTGATTAGTGAGACGCATATATAATCTCCGCCACATATCCTCCTTCTAAGTATATGTTTGCTCAGCTCCCATTAATGCTGGGCATTTTTTTATCTGGATATTCTTGTTTCATGCACTAGACTGAATAACACTACTCCTATGAAGAGTATGTTTCTTTTGGTTAGTATTCTTGCTCAGCCCTAAACAGGTTGGGCTTTTTTATTCCTATCGACTTGACCTATTTCTGAGATTCATGACGTTTCATCGAGTAGGGCTTCAATCTCGCGTTTTTCACGCTCAAGGCGCTCCTTTTCTTCTAACTGTGCAGGCGTGTTGCCTGAGTGAAGCTGCACACGTTGATTATCTTCGAGCAAAATATCTAGTATCCACAGCTTTTCATCGAGTGATGTTTTCTCCCACGCTTCAGGGTTATATCTGAATTTCTTAGCAAGCATTAATTGCGTATCTTGATCATCAATTATATTCAGGTCGCTAAAGCTATCCATAATTCACTCCTAATGTTTTCATTCCGAATGAGTAATTCTAACAGGGGATTAAATCTGTGACTTATTCACGTTATGCTATTTTCTGAGAATTGTGTTGTTTTGCTCACAAAGTTTTTATTGTCTGCTATCGGCCATGAACCGCCTTTCAATAAAGAATCATTTAACCAGACTTATGAGATGTAGGTCATATATAATTTGATATAAAAGTACCTCATCCAAGGATGTGCCATGACTGAAACCCATTACCTCACAGATATACTTATTCTTCTGGCAGCTGCGGTAATCACCGTTCCAATCTTCCAGCGTTTAGGGCTCGGTTCTGTGCTCGGGTATTTGGTTGCTGGTGCTATTGTAGGCCCTTGGGGGTTTGGCTTCATAGACAGGGTCTCAGAAATCCGCCATCTCGCCGAGTTTGGTGTCATCTTTCTGCTATTTATCATTGGTATAGAACTAAAACCAACACGCCTGTGGGCTATGAGGAGAAAGGTGTTTGGTCTAGGTACGGCACAAGTGATGGTGACAGGGTTGGCCATCACAGGCATAGCTCTGCTATTTGCCCAACCACTTAAAGTAGCTATCATCATTGGTTTTGGTCTTGCGCTCTCCTCGACGGCATTTTGTCTCCAGATCCTGGCCGAACGAGGTGAATTGAATACAGGTTACGGTCGCACGGCTTTTTCAGTGCTGCTGCTACAGGATCTGGCGGTGGTACCATTGCTGGCATTGGTATCACTGCTTTCAGCTAAAACATCATTACTGGAAGGCATCGAATTCGCGATACTGGATGCCGTGCTAGTAATCGCCTTCGTAATCTTCGTAGGTCGGTTTTTCGTTTCCCCGATCCTCCGCCTGGTCGCGACCAGCCGGACGGCGGAAGTGTTCACCGCTGCATCCGTGTTCGCAGTATTGGGTACGGCGTGGTTGATGGAAGAGGTGGGTTTGTCACTAGCTCTTGGTGCGTTTCTTGCCGGCTTGATGATGGCGGACTCCCACTACCGGCACCAGGTGATTGCTGATATAAAACCATTTCGCGGCATTCTGCTTGGCCTGTTTTTCATGGGTGTTGGTATGTCCATTGACTTTGGACTGTTGGGCAGTCAAGGCGCTTTAATCGCTGGACTGGCACTTGGCTTGTTGCTAATCAAGTCCATGATCACCTGGGTGCTGTGCCGGCTCATGAGAGTTGACACGCTGGATGCCACGCGGGTATCGCTCCTGCTTTCGCAGAGCGGTGAATTTGGTTTCGTGATATTTGGCCTGGCAGCAACCAGTAGTATCCTACCGGAGAACCTTTTCCATGCATTGACGTTGCTGGTGGCCCTGACCATGGTCACTACACCGTTGATGCCGAAGCTCAGCGAATACCTCAACAGGTATCTGAGCAAACCAGAAGACCGGCACGATGTCAGCACTGAGCACATTGATGCCGAGCAGCCGCATGTAGTGATTGCCGGCTTCGGTCGCGTAGGACGGCGGATAGCGAGGATACTGCAAGCTGGGAATGTACCCTATCTTGCCATCGAAAATAATGCAGACCATGTGCTGGAAAGCAGGCGGGACGGTTTCTCGGTTTTTTATGGCGATGCAAGCCAGGTCGATGTCCTAAAGGCGGCAGGAGCCGGACAGGCCGGCGCGCTAGTCTGCACGCTTGACCAGACCATACCAGCTACGCGGCTGGTCAATATCCTGCGGCAACAATATCCGGGCGTTGCCATCTACGCACGCGGGCATGATCAGCAACATTGCGACCAACTGTTAAAAAGCGGGGCAACCATTGCGATCTCAGAAACACTGGAAGCCAGTCTGCAGATCGGCGGTGCAGTGCTCAATGCCATGGGCGTCATTAAAGATGATTCTACTACCTTGATTGAATCGTTCCGAAAAGAATATTATGGCTAGGCTGTCTTAGTGTATTTAGAGCATTTTGAACTTTATACGAGAGAATCAGGTGAATTTCAAAAGAGGCTGTGTCAATGAGTGATGGCATTACATGGATGCATAATGCAGCGGTTATAGAATGGTTGATTGTTCTCGCTATGCTGGTCATTCTGGCTGTTGTGGGCGCTGTGGTTACACGTCAGTCACTTAAAGCATTTAGAAAGCTGAATGATCAATCAGATGCAACGATTTCGACATCAGAAAGTTGGCATATCGAAAGCGTAAAAACAGTCTTCGAATCATTCGAAACAACATCAAACGGACTATCAAAAGAAGAAGTAAGTAACAGGCTTGCTAAACATGGTCCGAATCGGCTTCCCGAGTCGAGGGTTCGTAGTCCACTGGTGCGATTTCTCTACCAATTTCACAATGTACTGATCTATGTGTTGATTTCAGCGAGTGCGGTCACAGCCATGCTGGGGCACTGGGTGGATGCCTGTGTGATTCTAGGTGTGGTTATTATCAATGCAGTGATCGGGTATGTGCAGGAAGGCAAGGCCGAGAATGCTTTGAGAGCAATACGGCAGATGCTTTCTCCGAACGCAATGGTTATGCGTGATGGTCGACAAATAACAGTTCAGGCAGAAGAGTTGGTGCCTGGTGATGTCGTCATGTTGCAATCAGGAGATAAGCTACCGGCAGACCTGCGGCTGTCCCGAGTCAAAGGGTTGCAAATTCAGGAGTCGGTATTGACTGGTGAGTCGATGGCAGTAGAAAAGGTCACTGATCCTGTCGCACTGGAAGCGGTGATCGGCGATCGCCGTTGCATGGCTTATTCGGGTACCCTTGTTACCCATGGTCAGGGTACCGGTGTGGTTGTTGCGACCGGAACACAAACCGAGATTGGTCGCATCAGTACGCTGGTATCGGAAGTGGAGTCAGTGACGACCCCATTGTTACGTCAAATGGCTCAGTTTGGCCGCTGGCTTACAGCAGCCATACTGGGTATTGCCATTATTACCTTCGCTTTCGGCGCGCTAGTCCGAAATTATATAGTCGCTGAAATGTTTCTTGCCGCTGTAAGCCTGGCGGTGGCAGCGATCCCCGAAGGATTACCCGCAATAATGACCATCACATTGGCTATCGGCGTGCAACGTATGGCCCAGCGTAATGCCATTATTCGCAGGTTACCTGCTGTTGAGACGTTAGGGGCAGTATCGGTGATTTGTTCGGACAAAACCGGCACTCTGACTCGCAATGAAATGACTGTGCGTACGATTGCTACCGCCGCCAATTTATTTGAGCTTAGTGGTACGGGCTACGACCCCCATGGCGCAATATCTCTGTCTAATAAGGATGTACTTCCGGATGAGAGGCCTCTTCTTCTGGAAGTAGTGCGGGCTGCTGTGCTTTGCAATGATACATCGCTAGAACAAAGAAATAATGAATGCCTTGTTCATGGTGATCCGATGGAAGGGGCGTTGTTAGTATCAGGCCTAAAGGCCGGACTTGATATTGAAGCTGAAGGCAAGCAATACCCGCGCACCGACCTTATCCCTTTTGAATCAGAGCATCGTTTTATGGCGACGCTTCATCACAGTCATGTAGGTGATGCATTCATTTTTCTCAAAGGAGCGCCTGAACGTGTGTTGGAGATGTGTGCTCACCAGAGAATCATTGAAGGTGAGCAGCCTCTGGACAGAAATTACTGGCTGACCCGTATTGAAGAAATGGCACAGCGCGGCCAGCGAGTATTGGCAATTGCCGTCAAACCGGTCAGCCAGGAACAGATGGAACTAAAGTTCAGTGATGTAGAAAATGACCTAATTATGCTAGGTATGTTTGGTCTGATCGATCCACCTCGTGAGGATGCTATTGAGGCGGTGCAAGCCTGTGAAAGGGCAGGCATACGAGTGAAGATGATTACAGGCGATCATGGAGCTACAGCGCGTACCATCGCCCGGCAACTGAAACTCGTTAATGCCGATGATGTACTCACCGGACAGGAACTTGAAGCTATGCATGAGGATGAGTTGCGCGAACGCGTGCAAGAGGTTGATGTGTATGCGCGTGTAAACCCTGAACATAAACTACGTTTAGTAAGACTATTGCAAGAACAAGGTTTGATTGTGGCTATGACGGGTGATGGCGTAAACGATGCTCCAGCATTGAAACGTGCTGACGTAGGCATTGCCATGGGCCGCAACGGCACAGAAGCGGCCAAGGAAGCAGCCGAAATGGTTTTGGCCGATGATAATTTTGCCTCTATTGCTCACGCTGTAGAAGAAGGACGCACGGTATATGACAATCTAAAAAAAGCTATCCTTTTCATACTTCCAACCAATGGTGGTGAGGCACTGATAATCCTTGCCGCCATATTTTTTGGTTTTCACCAGCTACCGTTAA
>JASJFV010000019.1:0-8704 GCA_033791885.1 Gammaproteobacteria bacterium
GGAAAAGAGCGAGGACTGTCTGAGCGATAGCGAGTTCCGCAGCACCCGCTCTAAGCTGAAGCGCACAGAGAAGCCGAAGGCCAACACAGTAGGGTGGTCTTTCTTTTGGTACCTTTTCTTTGCCCACTCAAAGAAAAGATACTCGCCCATAAAGGGCGAAAAACCAATAGTAATTCAACCGAAGATAAAAAAAGATCTTGCCCGGGAAGGGCGAAACCAGTCAGCCGTGCGCCAGCACAATAAAAAGTATCACCTACATTCCATTCCCAAACTTGGCATTTAGCGTAATCCCTGATTCACGCACCGGTTTCAATGCCCCAGCATAGGCCAGCAGAACACCCAGAGACCAGCTTATGCGCTCACGGAAATAACTGTCAGCGCCTTCATTGTTATCCGCTGGATTTTCATTCAGAACGCTCTCTACATTTCTGACGATGACATGCTCCGGGATGTAAAGAATCCGATTATTCTTGTAGCTGCTCATGCGCAGCTCGGCTACTGGGTATGAGCCACCATCGGCGGACGAAACGGTTACAATCATCGCCGGTTTATGACCGACATCGAAGCGGCTGACCATGAGGAAAAAGTTCTTTAATCCTGCCGGGACCTGTCCATGCCATTCCGGGGCTATGATAACCAGACCATCACTGGATTGGAGTTCTTCACGGATCGGGTTGAGGCGTTCTTCCCAGGCAGGATCCTTATCCCATATCCCCTCTTCCCATAAGGGAAGCGGGTTGTCTGCCAGGCTAAACAGCCAGGTATCATCACACTCCTCATTGTCTAGCAGTGTCTTTTCAATATAACGAGACACCTTTTCACTCTGGGAGTTGACGCGATGACTACCGCTGATAATAGCTATTTTCATAATATCCACACTTGAGAATTACTCATTAATTGATTGAAGTTGATGTCGGTATACTGAATAACATAAATAATCAGTTATTCATCTATAGTCATTTAACCCTATACAATATGCGAGTAGAGTTGCTTCATAATCTACTGCGCCAGCAAAAAGCCCTGGAGCTCATGGTTATTCATTTTTACAGCCTCACAACGACCAGGCTCTGAAAGATATACATTCAGTACATCCTGCCTGTCTATCTTGAGCAAGCGGGAGGCATCGGTGAGACTTAAATGATTGGACCGCCCATGCCACCCGCTTTTTTCTAGTGTCAGCTAATCTGGACCATTGATATTCATTTTTACTTTTTAAACTATGTTTTCTTCTGCTTCCAGCATCAGGGCGACCGCATCATCATCACAGATTACTCGAGACCTGTCAGAAAACTGTCGATTTACCGTGATTTCCAGCTTTCCGGCTAAGGCCCTTTGCCATTCGCCACGACGTGTCATCAGCCAGGGAATTAAATCTCCAATGGTGATGATTTCTTCAGGCAAGGTCATTGTTTCAGAATCCAGGCCCAGCCTTGATGCCAGTGCGGAAAAATACAGAATATTAATAGTTCGTTCACTGGCATGATCTTTATCAGTTTCCGATGCGATAATATCTGTCTCATTCCAGTCACGCTGCATGTTAACCGCCATTTGCATAGGTGATCACGAGAGAAGGAGATTTTTTATGTAGCTTTATCCTGCCAGGCATTTGTGCCTGCTGAGTATCCCGTTGGTTTGCCATATGACTCACGTTGGCTAAGCCTCTCTCTTATTTGACATATATTTAATTACAGGTCAGTCATAATTCTAACATTTCTGTGTAAGTGAAACCCATTAAGCTCGTATGCAAAAACCGGTTGAACAAGTTTCAAAGAAACTGCATTTACAGTAACAGCTGATTTACCCTGCTGCGTTCAGGGTCTATAAACTGTTTCTTGAAAGACCTGAATAGTCCTGTTAACGAAATCCGAATATGTCTTATATTTTAACTGCACGTGCTGAATCAGCGTCATGCGTAATAATACTCTGCAGCATTTTATACAATAGCTGATTTATCTCCTTGAATCTTTCTGCATCGGCCAGCATCTCCGTTCCTGACTGTACATAACTTGATCCATCCAGCTCATCGCCGCAATTATTAATTAACAAAGCCGCAGACTCTTCGGTTGTTTCAATATGAAACTGCAAACCAATCACCTTATCATCAAGAATAAACCCCTGGTTGCTGCAGGCGTCACTCATAGCAAAATGATCTGCACCATCTGGTATCTCAAAGGTATCACTGTGCCAGTGAAACACCTCTGCCGTTGCAGGAAAAACATCATGCATAAAAACGGGCAGATTCTGCTTGTCGATAGAGATTTTAAACCAGCCTATTTCCCTGTGATCATTTTTGACCACCTCTGCACCGCATGCCCGGGCAATCAGCTGAGCACCCAGACATATCCCGAGTATGTATTTACCTGCTTTGATAGCCTGCTGGATAAAATCTCTTTCTGTGACTAGCCAGGGGTATTGCTGAACATCCTCCACTCCCATCGGCCCGCCCATTACAACAAGGAAATCAAAATCTTCCTGTGCTGGCAGCAAGTCGCCCTGATAGAATTTAGTGCTTGTTAGCGTGTGGCCGTTTGCTGCAATCCAGCTCTTTATCGCTGCAGGACCTTCAAAGGCGACATGTTGAAGTAGATGAAAACGCATAAGAATACCCTGGCGATTCTGCTGTTAAACAAGTGGAGGTAAAGATAGCCCGGAAAACAGGCCATTGCGACAATTAATATGACAAAGTAACCTACAATAATTATGATCAATTTAACCGGTTGTCATGCCCTGCTCAAAAGAGCCGCTATATTCTATTGATCGGTTTTTCTCAGCTTCACGTATGATATATCAACCAGAACTGTGCACTCGATATTATGATAATGCAAATCCCTGACCTTACAGATTTTATAAAAAAACACAGACTACCGGAAGCATACGCCAGGAATGCACAGCAGTGGTTTGCACCCGTTGCAGCCGGCATAGCCTCTGAAAGAGAAAAGACCGGTAAAACACTTATCATCGGCATCAATGGCTCCCAGGGCTCAGGAAAAAGTACCCTGGCTGATTATCTGGCACTATTGTTGAAGGAAAAATATCGCCTGAATACCGTTGTCCTTTCGATAGATGATTTTTATCTGACCTTGCAGCAACGGCAATTGCTGGCAAAAGAAGTACACCCCCTGATGCTCACACGGGGTGTACCGGGAACTCATGATGTCGGCCTCGCTATTGACGTCATAAACCGCCTGTCGGAAGGGGCTGCGCCAACGCGAATCCCACGTTTTGACAAGTCTACAGATGACCGCTACCCGCAGGACAGGTGGGATATTATTACCGTTCCTACTGACCTGATCATACTTGAAGGCTGGTGTGTAGGGGCTGACACACAATCTGCAGAAGCATTGCTAATGCCGATAAATAACCTTGAAACGGAAGAGGATACAGATGGCCGCTGGAGGAATCATGTCAACCAGCAGCTGCGTGACGTATACCAGGACTTATTTAACATGGTGGACATCTGGATAATGCTGAAAGCCCCTTCTTTTGACTGTGTTTACCAATGGCGCCTGGAGCAGGAGCAGAAACTGAGAAACACCTTGTCTGCCTCTCCATCAGGTAGTAAGGACAGCAAGGTCATGGACGATGAAGGCGTTCATCGATTTATACAGTATTACCAGCGCATCACTGAACACCTGTTAGAGACACTACCGGATAAAGTTGACGTGCTGTTTGAACTGGATGAGAAAAGAAACATCATCAGGTCTTCATCGCCATCCACAGGCCGTAATTCCTGACACCTGTAAATTGAAATGTCACCAGTCCTTAACCGCCTTGCCTGTTTGTCTCATCAAAGGTACTCTCATCTACTCACAATAACGTTAATACGCATTTAATGGACACTATCGATCTCATTATTTCGCCAAAGTGGCTGATCCCGGTTGTACCAAAAGAAACCTGTCTGCAGGACCACAGCCTGGTCGTCAACCAGGGGCGCATTATCGACATTCTGCCTACGGATGCCATTGGCAGCCGTTATGAAGCGACTAAGCATATAAAACTTGCTAGCCATGCCCTGATTCCTGGTCTTGTCAACGCGCATACCCATGCAGCAATGAGCCTGATGCGAGGACTGGCAGATGACAAGGCATTGATGGACTGGCTTAACAACTATATCTGGCCGACTGAACAGAAATGGATCAATCCACGCTTTATTGAAGATGGCGTCGAACTCGCCATAGCAGAAATGCTACTCAGTGGTACCACTTGTTTCAACGACATGTATTTCTTTCCCGACGTGATGGCACGAACTGCTGACCGTCTCGGCATGCGTGCAGTAACTGGACTCATTGTACTGGACTTCCCTACCCCCTGGGCAGCAAGCACTGATGAATACTTCGAAAAAGGCACAGCTTTATTTGATGAACTGCGCCATGTTGAACTGGTGACAGCAACACTGGCACCGCATGCACCCTATACTGTATCGAATGAGCCACTTGAGAAAATCCGTATACTCTCCGATGAACTCGACCTTCCGGTACATATCCATTTACATGAAACAGCCAGTGAAATTGAGCATTCTCTGGAAAACTACGGTAAACGGCCGATTGCCCGTCTACAGGATTTAAATCTTCTTGGACCCAATCTGCTGGCTGTCCATCTGACACATATGCTGGATGAAGAAATTGATTTACTGGCCGAATATGGAGTTAGTGCAGTGCATTGCCCACAATCGAACATGAAACTGGCCAGCGGTTTCTGCCCGCTCAACAAGCTGCTCGACAGGGGGATAATAACCGGTATCGGTACCGATGGCGCTGCCAGTAATAATGATCTCGACATGATGGATGAGATGCGCAGTGCAGCACTACTGGCAAAGGCAGTATCAAATGACCCGCAGTGCCTGCCTGCACACCGGGCACTAGAGATGGCGACCCTGGGCGGCGCGAGGGCATTGGGTCTGGCTGATGTTATCGGCTCACTGGAAGCAAATAAATGGGCGGACATTACAGCGATTGATCTCTCCCATCCTTCATGTCAGCCAGTCTATGACCCAATCTCGCAGATTGTCTATGCCGCCAGCCGCCAGCAGGTATCTGATGTCTGGATTGCAGGCCAGCAACTTGTTGAAGACCACCAGCTGACAAAAATTGACATAAAAGACTGCCTCCATCGTGCGGCCGGCTGGCAACAAAAAATCAACTCCTGACGGCCTTCTGCGACAAATCCTGTTAACATTGCAGCAGTTTTAAACAGGTATTGCTTGCAGGTGACGAAATGACCACAGACACACATAACGTAGATCATGCAGAGATCGGAAAATTTGACCAGTTGGCCAGCCGCTGGTGGGATCCGAAGAGCGAATTCAGGCCACTGCACGAAATAAATCCTCTGCGCCTGGACTGGATCAATAACCAGGCCCCGCTAGCAGGAAAAAAAATTATCGATGTCGGTTGCGGTGGCGGCATTCTGTCAGAAAGCATGGCGGCGCGTGGTGCAGAAGTGACAGGCATAGATATGGCACCCACTCCCCTGCAGATAGCCAAGCTGCACCTGAAGGAATCCGGTCATCAGGTCGAGTACCTGCAAATTACTGCAGAAGACATGGCTGACAAACATCCTGGTCAATTTGATATTGTGACCTGCATGGAGATGCTTGAGCATGTGCCTGATCCGGCATCCGTGGTAAATGCCTGTGCACAGCTGGTCAAGCCTGGCGGCATGGTCTTCATGTCGACGATTAACCGAAACCCGAAGTCATTTGCTATGGCGATAGTCGGTGCCGAGTACATTCTAAACCTGTTGCCAAAGGGGACTCATGAGTACGCTAAATTCATCCGCCCTTCTGAGTTGACGAACTGGAGTCGTGCTGCCGGCCTTATCGCGGGCAGTATGACAGGCATGCATTATAATCCTATCACACGCCGTTACACGTTGGGCCAGGGTGTGGATGTCAACTACCTGCTTAGCTGTCACGCTTGAATACAGTCAGAGCCTCATCTGGCTTGAAGGCCCTTTGTAGCATTTATGACTAAGAGGCTTAAAACAGTACTGTTTGATCTCGATGGCACGCTGGTTGATACAGCACCCGATTTGTCTGAAACATTGAACCGGCTGCTTATCAGACACCGACAACCAACACGCAGTCCTGAGAGCATCCGTCCTTACGTTTCACATGGCACTATCGGCATGCTCGGATTTGCATTTGGCCTGACCCAAACAGACCCTGAATTCGCAGGACTGCGACAGGAGTTTCTCGAAATATATGAAAGCCATCTATGCTACCAGTCAAAATTATTTGACGGCATGGAAGAGGTGCTGAATTTTATTGAACGAAGAAACCTGTTATGGGGCATCGTTACCAATAAACCGGACTTTCTGACTCAACCACTGATGCGGCAGCTTTCTCTTGATCAGCGTTGTGCCTGTATCGTCAGCGGTGACACCCTGGCACTAAATAAACCTGACCCGGCACCAATGCTCTATGCGGCAAAACTTGCCGGCTGTGAAGCCAGTGAATGCATTTATGTTGGTGATGCCGAACGCGACATCGAGGCCGGTAAACGTGCCGGAATGCAGACACTCATAGCACGCTACGGCTATATTGAAAAAGACAACGATCCGGATCAATGGCAGGCCGATGGCAACATCGACCGACCCACAGACCTCATGCACTGGCTGAGTAACTGTACTGAAGGCAGTTCAGCTGATGTCTGAACCTGTAATAGCAATCGAAATCTCTGGCCAGGTTATCAGTTTTGCACAAGAATCACTGGTGCTTGCTGCAATCACAGCGCTGCTGGGTGCTATGCTGGGCTGGCTTATTACCTATATGCTGCAGCAGAAACGTATGACCCGAATGCAAACACGCTTGCGCATGGAGCAATATGCCACTCAACGTGCCCTCGAAGACATGGAGCAGCGTTTCGCCAATCTTTCCACTGAGGCCCTACAGAAGAACCACCAGGCCTTCATCAACCTGGCTATGGAAAACCTGGGAAAATTTCAGCGCGGTGCCGAAGCCAGTCTGCAACAGCGCGAACAATCGGTTGAGAACATGGTCAAGCCGATTCGCGATGCGCTGGACAAGACTGAACGACAGGTTCTACTGATGGAAAAAATCCGTCACCAGGCCTATGGTGCACTATCACAGCAGATCAAGTCTCTGGCCGAGAGTCAGAAACATCTACAGGGTGAAACCAGAAATCTTGTTCAGGCCCTGCGGCGACCTGAAGTGCGTGGTCAATGGGGTGAAATGACATTAAAAAGACTGGTCGAACTGGCAGGCATGGTCGAACACTGCGACTTCTTCGAACAGGAACATACCAATACCACTGAAGCGGCAATAAGACCGGACATGATCGTTCGTATGCCTGGAAACCGTGAGGTAGTGATTGATGTCAAAACGCCATTAGATGCCTATCTCAGTGCGATTGAAGCAAGTGATGAAAAACACAGAACAGCATTCCTGCATCGTCACATGGTGAATGTCCGTCAACGGGTAAAAGAACTTTCGGCAAAAAACTATTGGGCACAGTTCAAAAAGACACCGGACTTTGTCATCCTGTTTATTCCCGGTGACCAGTTTCTCAGTGCGGCCCTTGATCAGGATCACAATCTGCTTGAATATGCCATGGGACAGAAAGTTATCCTTTCCACACCCACCAGCCTGGTGGCACTATTACGTGCCATCGCCTATGGCTGGCGACAGGAATTATTAACAGAGAATGCCGAAGAAATTCGCATACTGGGTGAGGAAATGTATCACCGTCTGGCCATTTTTAGCGAACACCTGGCTAAAGTTGGCCGCAGCCTTGACAGCAGCGTCACGCATTATAATCGTGCAGTCGGTTCATTCCAGAGCAAGCTGATCCCGGGCGCCAGCAAATTTGCAGAAATGGGAATAAAACCACGAAAAGAGATAGAAACGCCTGAACAGACAGAAAAGAGCGCAAGACAGATAGATAGTGGTTAGAAAAGAAAGAGGAAAGGGAAAGAGGAAACTTAAAACTTAAAACTTAATTCTTAAAACTTAATACTTTAAAAAATGAACATCACAGATATAAACGTTAATAAACTCCCCTCCTCTATAGAGGATCTGAAAGACCATGTTTACCTGATCACCGGCGCTGCCGGTGCAGTGGGTAGTGCCGTTGCAATTACGCTTGGCATCAGTGGCGCTACTGTTATTCTGGTCGACAGGAATAGTCGTGGACTGGATGCCACCTATGACCAGATAACTGAAGCCGGTGGCGCTGAGCCGATCAAACTTGAACTGGATCTGGCTGCAACCGGTATACCACAGTATGAAGAAATGGCAGACCTGATAAAAAATGAATTCAGTCGCCTTGATGGCCTCATCCACTGTGCTGTAGAGCCAGGCACACTGACACCTTTATCCCAATACACGATGGAAATGCTAAATAAGGCACTTCTGGTCAATCTCAGTGCCCCCTATATGATGACACAGTGCTGTCTCGATTTACTGCGTGAAGCTAAGAATGCATCAGTTATTTTTACTAGCACTGAAGTTGCTCGCAAGGGCAAGGCCTACTGGGGTGGCTATAGTATTTCAGGTTTTGCACTGGAAGGTCTTGCGCAAATATGGGCTGATGAACTTGAAACCAATACGTCGATTCGCATAAACACCCTCGATACCGGTCCTGTCCGTTCATTATTGCTTTCCCGAATCTTTCCCGGTGAAGAGAGGTCCGCAGTTCCTACTGCTGAAAGTGTAGTCCCGGCGTACCTGTATTTACTTACTTCT
>JASJFV010000020.1:0-3858 GCA_033791885.1 Gammaproteobacteria bacterium
CATTCCCTCAGTAACCATCGTCGGCAATGACGGAAATCCTGAAGGACGATCAACCTCCCGAAAGAAGTATTCCAATGTTTGCGGGTCGTGGACAAAAGCTTCAACGGGCCACCTATCGTGGATAAACGACTCTCTGTATGCACGTGGAATCTTCTCAAAGAGGACCACCAAATCGAGATCTGACGTTGACGTTCCTTCTCCGCGTATCAACGAACCCGCAAGGAAAACAACTCGGGCTTGCGGGTATCTGTTCTGGCGAATTTCCTCCGTAGCTTTTTTTATCTCACTTAGCATGTCATTCATCCGGATAATATACATCAGTAACATCTAATGTTCAGATGTAAATTATTGTTTCTACTGAAGATTACACAATACTTGCCTCATTATCAATATAGGTAAATCCAGACAGAGCCTTGTGCACTATTGTTTCGTTAAATAAGCTATGAATTTCACTACAACAGGTACACTTATAGGGGCAATATCCTGTCCTATTAAATCATCGCGAAGGTCCGCTTTGTAGAAAACGGTTCAGTAATTCTTCTTCTATCAAATGGTAGTTTTAACTACCAAGTAAACTTCATAGAACTTTTTCAAGGTCGCCTTTGGGTCGTTAACAGCCGGTCACCCTGCATGTATTTAACATCCTATTCTATAGAGCCTCTGAATTTCTGCGTGACACATGTAATTCTTGATAAAGCACTCTAAGATTTTCTAATTTATCAGAATCTTTCATTTTGATTGCCTAACGCTAGGCGTAACAGGCACCAAATTCTTAGCGTAGCAAAGAGTTTGACGGGTACTGTCTACTTAACTTAAATTACAGCGACTTTCTTGAAAATTCTGGCTCATCTAAACTAAGAATCAATACGTTACAGGTTTGTTTTTGATTAAAATTACTATTAATCTACTTAAGTTGACAGTACCGTCGATCAGGTTTGTCAGATGATGGGGATTTCGAAGCCAACTCTATATAAGTACATCGAGGCGTCGAGAAAAACTATTACATGACCTTCAAACCAGAGTCGTCATTATCGAGGGTTCTTCCACAGATGGTACTTTCAGATTAGACCATATCGGGGGATGGGCAAAAATAGCCATAAGGTAATTACAATTTCGTTACTACAAGCCGGAAAGTACATGGTGGATCAGCGAAAGTATGATGTAATAGGAAGCACCCAGCAAGGTTAAACTTAACATACCAGAGTCTGCCTCTATTTACTCGCCTGTACAAACAAGCGGAAATTCATGAGTAATCACTGAATATGATACAACCAGCAGTATTATCTGCCTTCAATGGAGGTGATCCATCCAGGCTCGATCCCATTAAGATCAGGGCCGAGCAGACCCGTCTACTCTATAGGCAGTCGGGGATTGCGCTCGCTTTCACTTTAATCGTCGCATCTATTTTGTGCCTGTTTCAATGGTCTCTAGTGAATCAAGCGTATATATATGCATGGTTGTTACTACTGCTGCCGGTTACGCTAGGGCGTGCCGCGTTAGGATTAGCCTTTAAGAAAACTGCACCACCAGACGCAGCAATAGAGCACTGGCGCAGGTGGTTTCACGCTGGAACCGTGCTTGCGGGCATCGCCTGGGGCAGTGCGGGTATCCTCCTGTTTCCCGACGAATCTATGGTGCACCAGGTCTTTCTGGTGTTTGTGCTCGGCGGCATGGCGGCAGGGTCTGTTACCACCCTGACTTATGCATGGTCGGCCATACTTTTTTTCCTGCTGTCTAGTCTTGCGCCCCTGATACTGCGCCTGTTCTACGAAGCGACGCCTGTAGGTTACGCCATGGGCACAATGTTGCTGCTGCACCTGATGGGCCTGGCTGCGAGCGCACGACGTACATACGAAAATAACCTGCTAAATATCGTGTTGCGTCTTGAAGCGGCCGGCAGAGAAGAAGCGATTACTCGCTTCAAGCTCACTCTGGATCAGACGCATGACAGCGTATTCATGATCGACCCGCTTAGCTTGCGCTATCTATACGTGAACCGAGGGGCGACTACTCAACTAGGCTATGAGCATGATGAGCTGCTTGGCATGACGTTGACCGCCATAGACACCTGCCATTCATCTGATGAATTTCGGGCGCTGTGCACTCAGCTTGTCAACGGACAGAAAGAATCTGTCACATTTGAGACGAAATACCGGCACAAGGATGGCCACGAACTCGATGTCGAGATGATACTCCAGTATATTCAACCTGCAGGCGGTAAAGGGAGGCTGGTGGCAGTGGTGCGTGATATTACGCTGCGTAAGCAGGTTGAACAGGAGCTAATAGAGGCACGCGATGCGGCGAACGCCGCTACTAATGCCAAAAGTCAGTTTCTGGCGACCATGAGCCACGAAATTCGCACACCCATGAATGGCGTTCTGGGCATGGCGGAGCTGCTCTCCAGAACATCGCTGGATGATCGCCAGCGTACCCAGGTCGAGACAATTCTAAGTTCTGCCGGACTGTTGATCAACCTGATCAATGACATCCTCGACTTTTCCAGAATCGATGCCGGCAAGCTTGTTCTCAAGCATGAATCCTTCAATCTGGAACGTGCCATACAGGATGTGGTGAGATTGGTCGAGCCACAAATCGAGGCCAAAGGTCTGGAAATAAAGGTATGTTGCTCGCAGAATCTACCCGGCCGACTGGTGGGTGATGAACACCGCATCCGCCAGATACTGCTGAACCTGGTCGATAATGCTGTCAAGTTTACCGATCACGGACACATCATCATCTCGGCTGCAAGCGTATCAAAACCTGGCGATGAGCAAATGATTCGAATCGAAGCTCAGGATACGGGCATCGGCATCGCACCGGAAGATTGCCTTCGGCTATTCGAGTCATTTATCCAGGCCGACAACACCAGCAGCAGGCGTCACGGAGGAAGTGGTTTAGGTCTAGCCATCAACCACGCCCTGGTCGAGCTGATGGGCGGGCAGATAGGCGTTGAAAGTGAACCGGGAGTGGGATCCACCTTCTGGGTTGAGCTTACACTGCCGGTTGATACCGTATCGAGGGCTGATGTCATAGACAAACACGAGAAACGCCCGACG
Source organism: Gammaproteobacteria bacterium (assembly GCA_033791885.1). Taxonomy (GTDB): domain Bacteria; phylum Pseudomonadota; class Gammaproteobacteria; order BMS3Bbin11; family BMS3Bbin11; genus BMS3Bbin11. The sequence continues at coordinate 3,057 of JASJFV010000020.1, forward strand.
CTTTCGACTCAGAATAAACGTCTGTCAGGCGTGGTACTCCTCGCCGAGGATAATCTAGTGAATCAGGAAGTCGCCAAAGACATGCTGCAGGAATTGGGACTGGAAGTTATCACCGCCAATAATGGCAAACTGGCGCTTGAGCAATACCGAATCTCAAAACCGGACCTGATACTCATGGATTGCCAGATGCCGGAACTTGATGGCTACGAAGCGACACGTTGTGTGCGTCGTATCGAACAGGACAACGGGCAGCATGTCCCGATTGTTGCCCTCACTGCACATGCATACCCTGAGTACCGCAGAAAATGCCTGGATGCAGGCATGGACGATTTTCTCGCCAAACCTTTCACAATGGAAGAAATAGCCGAGGTGCTCAGTCTCTGGCTGGGTAAGCACCTCGAGCGTCCCCGTTGAAGCAAGGGCACAAGTATTTCGGGTTCTGTCGCAATTAGCCACCCTGCTATGATTATTCTATCCATAAAAGGAATAAAAACCTCATGATAAGTTTTAAAGGCCGGCATTTTAAAAGAGAGATTATTTTACAAAGCGTTCGTTGGTATTTAGCTTATAGTCTCAGTTACCGTGACTTAGAAGAAAGGTTCCGTCGCAAATAAGTGAATAGGCGCCAACATTTCCTGAACGTCATTTCGCTTACGCAGCCAGGGCATAGAATTGATCAGCAAATGATAAATTACGCGAGATGTTTTTCTTCATTTGTCCTTTTTTGATCATAGCAACCAGCTCAATTCCAGCCAAAGTGCTTTGAGCTGAATTGAAGTTTTTGAAGCCAAGCATAGGTCGT
>JASJFV010000021.1:0-6807 GCA_033791885.1 Gammaproteobacteria bacterium
ATGGGACTTGCAGCCCAGTGCCGGCACGAGTCGCAGTGGCAATAAGCCATCATTTTTGGTTCTCCACTCAACGCGAGTTCAACAGTCCCGCAAAAGCACTTGCCTAAATAAGTATTCTCGTTACTCATGGTAGCCCTCCATTCCGATGGTTACTGCTTTGATTATTTATTAATATGTATACCTGATTTATCATGCGAAATATTTCCAGTCGCAAGTTCACTGCTACATATTAATACTCGAGTGCATAGAGTTTTTCAACTTTTTACTGCTTCGCGGTTAATGGACGGATGCCGTCAAACTGTTAGAAAACTACCTGCAGAGTAGTCCGACGAATTTTTTTTCGCCACGAAGATCGAAGATATTTATAAGTGTTTTCAACGTTACCAGGCTGAAGGATGGGTACACAGCGAACACTACAGATGTGTGATAGCATTAATAGAACAAATCATTTGGATCTGCAGCATGAAATTTTTCCTGATAATAATCTACTCGTTACTGGTGTCAGCCTGTGTCTCTACATCGTCCGCGGTCAATGATCCGAACATGATGACTATTCAGACTGGTAGCATACTGATACTGAATCAGTCTTTGACAATTCCGCAAGGCAAGGCGCGAACAGGTGTTCAGTATGGCAAAGCTGTAACAGGCGTAAACGTGAATGAACCGTATTGCGAGTTCCTCATCAATACAATTGCAAAAACGACAACAACATTACCTGCTGGCAGCTACAGGATCACCAAAAACCGGGGTTCTCAGGTCCCCCATGGGATAAATTTCTATCTCAATAAAACAGCCTTACGCCTTGAATCAAGTCCACCTTCAGATATCCGCCAGGTGGAATGCGGAATTGTATCCTCGGGATATGAGTCACGTTACCTGACAATTAAGGAATTTGAGACCTTGGCAGGAGATGTCATGACATTGCAGGCTAAAGGAAAGTAATGACCTGATATCTCCTTGTTGAGTGATGTACCAGTCCAACAGTCAACGATATGAACAAGACAATGTGATGAGTCGATCGACGTGTGTTGAAGTACTTAAGGACTGTTAATGTATGTTTTGCTCTTCCTGCTGCATATTCAGTACACACTTAAGGTTATCTATGGCAGCCGGCGCCATGGTTGAAGAATAGGTAAAAAGAACACCTTCAATCGCAATCTGCAGTTCCTCAATACACTGCTGTACTTCTTTGTACGCGACGTATTGACCTTCATCATCGGAAAGCATTTTTCCTTCAGACAGTGAATATCGTTTCATTAATCATCTCCTCTCAAATCGGATCAACATTCAGATTTCATGGTTAATCCTATTGAAAATGAAAATAATATTCTTGACTATTAGTGCCAGCAATTTGACCAGGTAGTTAATCCCCTGCCCCAGCTGGAGAATTCAGGCGAAGAGCCGGGTTAGATCCCAGGTTCCTTTTATTGATTTCGTAATCGCAGGTATTTTTCGTTTAGTTTCTTCATTGACTCGGCAACACGTTGTTCATAGTCGGCAGGAAAGATCCAGATGCGTGCACCATGGACTCCCTTTACTTCTTCAAGCCCTCTTTCAGCCGGACTGGCTTGAAGGTTAATAGCCAACAATGCATCGGTGCTTACCCAGGGACTCTTGTACCAGAAATCATGATCGCCCTTACCCAGGCCCGGTATCGAAAAAGGGTCTATATCCAGAACATCCAGGTTGGCGGAAATGGTCTGTTCTACCAGCCACTTCAGGTCATCAGCACTAATATCATCAATATCCGGTCGACCGAGACGAGATTTCGTCGATCTGTTCACGCGTTCGCCATAAGTGTCCCTCTCGACATATATAACATGTTCCGTCTGCGCAATGCCCAACACTGAATCATTCTGATTTACGGTAATAGTCACATTGTCAACGATATCCTGGTAACTGCGGTACTGATCAATCCAGTCATCAAAATCCGTATCCGGTGCAGCGAAGTACACTGTACCTATACGCAAGCTGTCTTTGTAGGCCTGTCTATCAGGATTACTGGTGTCTTTGGCAAGCACCGTTAGCGCTTCGGTAGTCAATGTTGAGCCTGCACTGTAGGCCAGGATATTAATTTTACGTGCTGTAGTGTGTTTCGCCAGCAGCTGCAGGAAACGTACAAAAGTAGGTACTGTCTGTCGTATATTGCTGATGTCGGTGCCATAACGAAGTATGCTTTCAGCAGAAGGCCAGGAGTACAGCACTACTATGGCTTGTCGACCAGTGAAGTGGCGGTATTGTGCTGCCTGGGCGGCCGTGCGGTAAAAATTGTTGTTCGCACCATGGACGTAAACCGAAATGTCTTTTAACGGGCTTTTTGCAATGTATTCGTTGAGTTCTGCAAATGTTTGTGACACTTCGGGAGGGAGACTGTCGACAGAGTCTTCAGCTTTTAGAACGGCAAGTTCTTCGACATTCGACATACTCAGTATCACCTGTTCCTTGCGTACACCATCGCGTGACATCTCGATGATTTCATCCCATGTCTTTTCGCCATCACCAATTCGCACTATGGCTGTACCCATGCGCAGGTCCTGGTCAAAATCGCGGCCATAGAAACGGGCTTTTTTTGCGCCAATAGGCACTCGGTTTGTTACATAGCCGACCCTGATATTACTGTCTCGCTCTTCTTCAGGTGTGTCTGCGAAAGGATCGAGTTCACCGGCACTGATGGCAGCTGGCGATGGCATCATGAAAACCGTCTTCTGGCAACCGGAAGTTAATACGGCTGAAGAAATCAGCAGCAGAATGAAAAGTTTTACTATTGGGAGTCTAAGGTTAAGTAAATTTGAAAAGAGTTTTCTATGCATGGGGGGATTTTGTTCGGTTGTGTGATCATTGCTGACCCGTGATGACTCGATAGTATAACAAGATTTAGACACCTTTTTTGCAATCCCGCTTGTGGCCAAAAAGGTGAAGCAGAAAATAATTATGTCGGTCAAATGCTGTTTCATATATCCGCCAATCAGAGTTTCGACGCACATGACAGCTGCAATATTCAACTGCTGTATTCACCAATTATAATCAACTGAGTCTTAACGACTCATCATCTTTGTCTGCAAACGAGTTCATTTACACTAATATCTAATACTGCTTTAATACATCTGAGATGCATGCGATTAGTTCGACCATCAATTGCAGGCTAGATATGCTAGCAGATAAAGATGGCTTTCACGTAAATGGAGCATGAACCATGAGTGATATTCAGCTAGAGAATATGTCCTTCCGTGAAGGGGTAGACTGCATGGTAGACAGGGCAACCCTGGCTATTGGTCTGAATCCTGATACCGCGAAGGTGATCCAGTCCTGTAATGCAGTATTGCAGCTCAAGTTTCCGGTTAAACTCGATAATAAGAAGGTGGAAGTGTTTACCGGATGGTGGGCGGCCCACAGTGCCCACCGACTGCCTGCCAAGGGTGGCCTGCGGTTTTCAATGCTGGTCGATCAGGATGAGATCGAAGCACTTGCAGCGCTAATGACCTACAAATGTGCCATTGCCGATATCCCGTTTGGTGGTGCCAAGGGTGGCCTGATGATCAACCCGGCCGACTACAATGAAGATGAACTGAGGGAAATCACACGACACTTCACGATGGAACTGGCACGCAAGGGCTTTATTCATCCTGCTACCAATGTGCCTGCACCTGACATGGGCACCTCTTCACGTGAGATGGCATGGATCGCAGACACCTACCAATTACTGTTCCCGGAAGATCTCAATGTCAACGCCTGTGTAACAGGCAAACCGATAGAACGTGGCGGCATAGCTGGCCGTACAGAGGCGACAGGTAAAGGCGTACAGTATGCCTTGCAGGAATTCTTTCGCCATCCGGATGCCCTGGCGAGTGCTGGTCTGGAAGACGGGCTGAGCGACAAACGTGTTATTTTCCAGGGGCTCGGCAAGGTCGGCTTTCATGCCGCAAAATTCCTCTCCGAGCAGGATAAGGTCAAGGTCATCGCCATCATTGAGCGGGATGGCGTTGTTATCAATGAAGATGGCCTGAATGTACATGATGTCCGGCAGTACTTTGTCGAGACAGGCGGACTTAGAGGCTTCCCGGCGGGTGATTACGACGAAAATGGCACCGCGGCCCTGGAAATGGAATGTGACATCCTCATCCCTGCTGCGCTGGAATCTCAGATTCATAGTGGCAATGCTGAGCGCATACAGGCCAGGATGATCGTGGAAGCAGCCAACGGCCCGGTGACATATGAGGCAGATGAAATCCTCGTCAGTCGTGGCATTACCATTCTGCCCGACATCTATGTCAACGCCGGCGGTGTGACAGTGTCATATTTTGAATGGACACGTAATATTTCACACATGCGTTTTGGCAGGCTGCAGCGCCGCTACGACGAGCTGCGCGGGCAGAACCTGGTTGCAGCGATGGAAACTCTGACACAGAAAGATGTGCCGGACCGCCTGAATCGGGAAATCTCGCGGGGTGCAAGTGAGTTGGACCTGGTGCGATCAGGTCTGGATGATACCATGCGCATGGCATTTCAGGACTTGCGTGAAGTAATGAAGACCTACCCTCATATCAAGGACTATCGGACTGCTGCCTACGCTATGGCAATCACCAAGATTGCACAGTCCTATTATGACCTGGGTCTGGCAGAGCCCCCGGAAACCAGCAAGCAGTAACCTGATGTTCCATCTGGTGAACAGGCAGAATCTGGGATTAATCTTCGGGCCGGTGGTATTCATCTCGATGCTGTTGATGCCGCTGCCCGCAGATATGTCACCTGACGCCCTGAAAGTTGCAGCCATCGCCTGCTTGATGGCGATATGGTGGGTAAGTGAAGCTGCGCCGATTGCCGCTACCGCCCTGCTGCCTATCGTGCTGTTCCCGCTGCTTGGCGTCATGTCTACCGCTGCAACGACCAGTGCTTATGCTAATCAACTTATCTACCTGTTTATGGGCGGCTTCCTGATAGCCGTCACGATGCAGAAATGGAACCTGCATCGTCGGATTGCTATGGTCACATTACGCAAAGTTGGCGTCAGCCCCAATCGTATAATCCTCGGTTTCATGCTTGCCACAGCATTGCTATCCATGTGGATCAGCAATACCGCAACAGCGATGATGATGCTGCCGATTGGGATGGCGGTGATCAACCAGGTCGATGTGCTGCAATCCGCTGATCAAAGCAGTTCACCAGAAGCAGTAAAAGTGGATTCAAATTTTGGTATTTGCCTGATGCTCAGCATCGCCTACTCCGCCTCCATCGGCGGGGTTGCAACGCTTATCGGTACTCCGCCTAATGCCATCCTCGCCGGTATGGTCGAGAAACTCTATGGCCAGACAATCAGCTTTGCCAGCTGGCTTGCTTTCGGGCTGCCGCTTTCACTGGTTATGCTCACAGTTACCTGGTTTTATCTGACGCGTATCGCATACCCCGTTCGCTCAGCTGATTTGCCCGGTGTGAATAAAGTCATAGATCGAGAGCTTTCTCAACTTGGCCCGGTTAACAGGGAAGAAAAATGGGTGCTGGGAGTCTTCCTGGCGGTATCCAGTGCCTGGATTGCACGTGGCATGATCAATATACCTGCCTTGAGTATGGTCACCGACGCCAGTATTGCAATGGCCGGCGCCCTGCTATTGTTTATCATCCCCTCCAACCTTGCGCAAAGGGAGTTTCTGCTGGACTGGAAGACCGCTGCCGGTATTCCATGGGACATCATCATCCTGTTTGGTGGCGGATTTGCACTGGCCCAGGGGTTCGGCGAAAGTGGATTATCTGGCTGGATTGCCGATCAGCTGATCTCGCTTGAGGGTACTTCACTCGCCACAATGATTGCTGTTGTCACGCTGACTGTCATTTTTCTGACAGAAGTCACCTCCAATACGGCAACTGCAACACTGATGATTCCAGTGCTTGGTGCACTATCAATAGCTGTGGGTATACACCCCTACAGCCTGATGGTGCCGGCAGCTATCGCAGCATCCTTCGCCTTCATGCTGCCAGTGGCTACACCCCCGAATGCCATTGTTTTCAGTAGCCGCTGCATTACGATCCCGCAGATGGCAAAAGCCGGTATCTGGCTAAATATTCTGGCAGTTGGCCTGATCAGTGTATTTGTATTATTTCTACTACCGCTAGTATGGGGGATAGAGCTGGCAGTCATTCCTGATTCACTGATTAACAGTGACTAAAAAAGACTTGATCTGCCTGTACCTGGATCGAAAATCTATGAGAAGATTTGAATATATGATTGTACTTCAAGCGGTTGATGCAACACATGCTCTAAAAAGACCTCTTACTGGGTGGCTGAACATGTGTCTGCTAACGCCAAGAAGTGCCTTGAAAAGTGCTTCCTACACTGGCGTCGGTGTAATTGCACTGATGCCCAGTATTAGATTTCTCCAAATTATTACGGTTGTGTATATTGGCCCCAGAAGCGGTTTATAGCGATTACTTCACCGTTACCTTATTTAGTATTAAAACTCTGTGATTTGACATGCGTATTATAAAAATTCTGTTCTGCTTTCTAGCCTTGGGGATAGGTTTTTTTTCAAATTCTGCGATATCAGACGAAAGCGGAATTTCGCCAGTTTATGAAATGAGTCCTGTTGGTTGGGTGAGAAAAACAGATGACCGGATATTCATCGAAGTTGAAAAGAAGTATCAGTCGGCCTTGCTCGGTTTGGAGGAACTTGATTCAATTTGGGTCTTGTACTGGTTCGACCGTAATGACACCCCGGAGCACCGTGCGATCCTCCAGGTTCACCCACGTCGTAATCCCGAAAACCCGCTGCGAGGTGTGTTCGCTACCCGTGCCCCGGTTCGACCCAACCTCATTGC
>JASJFV010000022.1:0-3126 GCA_033791885.1 Gammaproteobacteria bacterium
TGAAAAAGCCGTGGCCGAGAAAGAGAAAAAGTCCGCTAAACCAGTCGTAAAGAAGAAAAAGGCAGTTCGTGCAAAAAAAGCAGCAACTGCCGAGGTCAAAGAAACCAAAAAGACTGAAACAATTAAAACTGAGACGAAAAAACCTGAAGCAAAAAAGCCTGAAATGGACAAGGTGGTTAAAAAGACGACCTTAATTCAGATAGAAACGAAAGCACCCGCAAAATCTGAACCTGAATAAGTCCATATAGATAAAGAAGCATAATATCCCCTGACAGCCGCTGCAGGTTGCCGGGGGTCAGCTTATTCAGTTACTGTATTTTTCTGAGGATCAAAATAGAGTCGATATTGAAACTGGCAGAAGCTACCAGTGCATACCACCGCCGATGTAAAAACCATCAGTCTGGTGTGTTGTGCTATCAGCCGGTGAACCAGGGGAATCCAGCAAGAAGCTGCGATAGCCCGCCCTGAAAGACATTGTAGGTAAAGGATCAACTGCCAGGCCTAGTTCCAGTTCCTTGCCGTAAGGGTCGATGTTATTTCCTATACCAGACATCCAGGGCGACAAGGCTGCTTGACCAAACAAATAAGCCGGACCATAGATTCCAACACGACCTTCCGCAACAAATCTCATACCAGAACTGGTTTCTCCTTCTGTGACTGCAAAATCATTCCAGCCCAGACCCATCGCAAGATAGGTATCCTCAGTAGCAGACAGTAAACGACGCTTGATATCTACAGTCCACTGGCTAGTACCTGCCTGTCCGTTAACAAGACCATTCGTTTGATAGTAGCTGCTCTCGCTTGACCATTTGTCATTCAGCCATTCTTGCTTAGGCTGAAATTGAGAAAATGTGCCAGGAGAACTGGATGAAAGCGATGAATCTGATGTCCAGGCAGGCATGAGAATATCTTCACTGGTATCTGAAAATGCAGTACCTGCTGATGCCATGCCAGCGGCCATTGCTAGTGAAATCGGGATTATTAGCTTATGTAATATCATGATCCACCACCCTTACCGTTTTACATTACGATTTGCATATTCTGTAACATCTATATGTTCAAGAAATTGCCCAGTAGAGATCAGGCTACTCCTGTCGTGACTCAGAATCCAGTGTTTTCTTAATTATTGTGTAATTATTTACTTCTTAATCATGATGATACAGAGGGTATCTATAATTAACATTACTTTAAAATACATCTTTCACATATACACTAGCATTCAATTTTCACCAAATAAAGCCGTGTGAAGACCAGTCAACGCATATAATGACCCGCTTATCCGGAGAACTCTTCAGTAAGGCACCAAACTACTACCCTGCAGCATAATGAAACTGGATTGATGTAAAGAACGAAACCATTTGCACAAGACAGGCCAGCACTCTGCAGTTGAACCCGGCATCAGGTGGACAGGGTTTTATTCAGGCTGGGTCAAAGACCGCGATCGATTCAACATGATTGGTATGCGGGAACATATCCATCACTCCGGCTGAGATAAGCTTAAAACCATGCTTGTTAACCAGAATATCGCTGTCCCTGGCCAGGGTTGCCGGGTTACATGACACATAGACTATGCGCTTAGGTTCCAACTCTGGCAGACGTTCAATAACTTCCATTGCACCGCTGCGTGGTGGATCAAGCAGGATACGGTCCCACTTGCGATGTAACCAGCTGCCATCCAGCGGGGTATCATATAAATCAGCAGTGATGAAATCGGCATTGCTTATAGAATTCGTTTTTGCATTGTCTCGCGCCATCTTAACCAGCACTGAATCACCTTCGATTCCTGTGACATGCTGGCTCACGCGTGCCAGTGGCAAGGTAAAGTTGCCAATACCGCAGAACAGATCAAGCACATCATCGCCCTTCTCTGGCGCCAGTAAATCCAGTGCACGCGAAATCATCAGTTTATTGATACTGGCGTTGACCTGGGTAAAGTCGGTGGGTCGGAATCGTATCGAAACATCCCACTCATCAAGCCGGTACTCAAGCAGCTCCTGTGTTGCAGGATGTAATGGCTGAATACTATCCGGACCACCCGCCTGCAGCATGATGGATAAATTGTGCTGTTGAGCAAAAGATTTCAGTTGCTCCTGGTCCAGCTCTGACAAAGGCTCCAGGTGCCTGAAAACCAGCACTGCGGTATCGTCCCCCGCTGCGATTTCGACCTGCGGGATGCGTCTTGCGATGGTTAGCCTGCCAATGAGTTCTCGCAACGGTATAATGAGATTTGAAAACCGCTCATCAAGCACATCGCATCGATCCATCACTGCAAGGTAACCGCTTTGTTTTTCACGAAAACCGACCAGTACTCCACCCTTTTTAGGCACCAGTTTGACGCCAAGACGTGCCTTGCGACGATAATTCCAATGTGAGCCCTGCAATGGCGGCAAAACTGATTTTGGGCTGACTTTGCCTATTTGCATCAGGTTTTCCAGTAATACCTGTTGCTTGGCATGTATCTGAACTGCATCGGCCATATGTTGCAGACTACACCCGCCACATACTCCTGCGGCTGAACACCTGGGCTGCACACGATCTTCCGAGGCTTCAAGAACTTCGAGTACTGTCGCTGAATCATACTTGCTGGATCTTTGGGTAGTTCGGCATCGCACCCGTTCTCCCGGCAGGGCACCATCAACAAATACTGCCTTTCCTTCATGATGGGCAACGCCCCGACTGTCATTCGTTAATGATTCGATAGAGACTGTCATTTCAATCGGCGGGGAACGCCTTCTTCGTCGTGCCATGTGTTATTCCGTTAAAATCATCAATGATTTGCTGGTCGTAAGCGGGCTATTGCGGAAAACATTGTGCTGATAGCGCAAACAACTAAGACGCTATACCAATAATGCGAACTTGAATTAACTAAATCCGTGTAGCCCGGTGCAAATGAATATCTTAATTGTAAAAACCTTTTCTCCATCAGGACAGAGCCGCGCAGAGTTCAGTCATACTTTCAGATCAAGGATTCAGCCAGGTTGGTCAGATGTGCTTTATTTTCCTCTAGCAGCACTTTTTTAAGCTGCTGATTTTCTCTCTCAAGAGTTGCATTACCGATCTTTCCACAGACCATCTGCCAACGCTGATTTATCAACCAGGTATTTATGTTTTTAAGGTCCAGGTTAT
>JASJFV010000023.1:0-9737 GCA_033791885.1 Gammaproteobacteria bacterium
TAATTATTTAGGAGGTTTACATGCCATTTTACAATGATTTACGCCCTCAATCCGACTACGACAAACGCGACTATGCACTGGTGTTTCCAGATATGCGGGTTTCTGAAAAACGCCGAACCATAACAAATTTACTGCGCCTCAAAGCCGGGCTTGATGAGAATGTCTCTGCTAGAAAAACCAATGAAAATCTTCTTATTGCCAGCTGGAATATAAAAGAATTTGGCCATACTTTGCAGCGGTTAAATGAGGCTTATTTTTATATCGCTGAAATTATTTCGCGGTTTGATCTTGTTGCCGTACAGGAAGTAAAGTCCACGCTCAAAGATCTTGACATTGTCATGCGTATTCTTGGTAGTGACTGGGATTATCTGGTGAATGATATTACTGATGGTAGCAGTGGTAATTCAGAGAGAAGCGCTTATTTATTTAACAAGAAGCGTTTGAACTTATCGGGCCTGGCCGGTGAACTGGTGTTATGGCCAGAGATTACTGCGGGTTCTGCTATTAAACAATTGAAACGCACGCCGTATATAACGGGATTTAAATCTGCGTGGAAATCTTTTGTGATGCTGAACATGCATCTTCACCCCGGTGATGACAATGATGACCTGGCGTATCGCAATGAGGAGGTTCGCCTGTTGTTGGCCGCATTAGACCATAAGATGGATCGGCTGTGGAGCAGAAACCTGATACTTGCAGGCGATTTTAATCTTTATCAGGGCGATGACAACGAGACCATACAACTATTTCACGATGCTGGTTTTTCCGAGATTGATGGGTTAATTGGTCTAGACACCAATGTATCGCAAACCCAGGCCTATGATCGCTTGTTTGTGCATAAAAATAGTTATTTTCAGATAGCAACTAATGCGCAGGGCCAGGAAATTGGTAACGTGTTTAATCCGTTTGATTACGTCTATAAGCAGGAAGACCACAGTCAGTACCAGCAGCAAATGGTTGATCATTATGGCGGTACAAAAGATCTTAATAGCGATGCGGTTGCCCTGGAAAAATATTTTATGCGTTATTGGCGTCGTAACCAGATGTCTGATCATTTTCCAATCTGGTTTGAGCTTAGTACGGATTCTTCCACTGAATTTCTTGGCAAGAAGTTTGCACAACTGGGCGTGGAATAGACAAATGAATTCGAACGGACGTAACATTATGTTTGTTGCTGATTTCTTTATGGCAAAAGGGTTAGCACCTGCGCATAATTCTAAGACTTAGGGTAGTCATATGCGTTCGATACTTCAGTGTGGTATTCGATTCAACGTGTCTGAGGAATATAAGGAAACACTAAGAGTGTCAATGTACTATTTTTATTTTGTCACTTTACTGTCAGTTGGCTCATTTCTTATCACAAAAAAACAGGAGGCAGCCAGATGGCTACACTCCTGTTAAGCAGGGGGTAATTGAAAATATTTGTATTCTTATTTAGAACGCCAACTTAGCCATAAACTGGAGTCTATCCAGGTCACCGTCTGCACCAGATTCCAGTTCCCGGTTTGCATGGGCGTACTCACCACCAAAGGTTAGTTTATCCGTTGCACTGTATAACAGGTTTATGCGAGCACTGTAGGTGGCTTTTGTTGCGCCGTTACCGCTAAGGCTTGTATTGTTATCGATATCTATTCTTGAATAGATGAAATTGCTGCGCCATTTTGCGTTCCACAGATGACGGTATGAGGCAAATAAACCGGTGGAATCAATAGCTTCCAACTTGTCATTGGCATCAACTATAGCGCCGTTGGCTACGTTCAGGCCGATGTAGCGCCCCATGCCGCTGCCGGTATTGACGCCAAAGCGAATATCGTTTTTACCTAGCATGAGTTTACCGGTGATACTGATTCCGTAGGCAGACTCCGAATCGTCAATGGTGCCACCACCGGTTCCAGTATTGTTATAAGTTAACTGGCGCAGCAGCACGGCAGCAGCCAGTGACAGGTTGTCGGACTTCAAGTTGTAGCGTCCGACGAAGTCAGGCCACTCGTTGTCATCGGTAATTTCCCGGTCGCCATTAGTTCTAGTAACAGTCGTTTCCGGATTTTCGATGGAGAACTGCCATGGGCCCCTGGTATAGCGAATTTGTGGCTGGCGGATGAAGATGCCGGCATCAGTATTGCCGATAAAATCGACTGATTCGGGTAATGAGGCCGTGTTCTGGAAAGTCGACCAGGTCTGGCCGAACAGCCATTTGTCGTATTCGATAAAGGCATGGCGCATTCTTGGCGAGTATGAGTTGGAGATTCGCTCATCTGCACCGGGAGGTGATAACACCATGAAATCAATTTCTATGTAGGATTTCAGCTTGTGCTCGCCGACCTTGCTGTCAGTGCCGAGGTGGACACGCGTCTGGCGGGCGTGCATATCGAAATAGGTGTTTTCACTGCTTGTGTTGTTACTGCTAGCAGGTGTACTGCTTGGCACATAGAAATCACGGCTAAAGCCAGTAACTGGACCTTCGCTGAAGTCACTGAACATGGCATCCAGCTTAACGTAACCACCGACCTTTACGGTGGTGTTATCAAACGTGCCGATCGTTACCGAGTGTGCTGATGTGACTGCTAGTAAGGTCGCACCTGCCAGTCCCCAGTTTATTATATTTTTCTTGATAGATCTCATTATAAAGATTCCCCTCATGTTTGTTGTGCGCAAAGGTTCGCCCTAAGTGAGTTCTAACGCTATTAGATATTAGTCTATGTCTACTAAAGTCGTAAGGCGACATGATGGCGGGTAAAGGGCTTGTATTGACTGCAGTCTAGACGATGGTCTAATTGTTTCTGTTTAAATAAAAGATAATTATATTCTCACTGCTGTCCCGTTAACAACTAGAGATATGGATCGGTAACTACTTGGTGAGACCATCACCCGCAAGGATGCGGGTGCGAGCCCCATGGATGGGTTCACTGCGTGTCTCAGCAAGTAGCTACCGATTCATGACCCTGACAGGGTAAGACCTGTAGACAACTCCGCAAAGTTAACGGGACAGCAATGATATTTTTTGTATAAACAGAGATAATAGATTGAGCTATGATATGCCTTTACCAAGTGAGAGTAACTCAATGTATCATTTCCATGTGGCAGACGACCATCCCCTGTTTCGTAGTGCCATTCTTGAAGTTTTAAAGCGGCATTACCCTGATTCTGTTGTGGCTGAATCAATGGATCTGGACAGTACCATAAGAGATCTGGAGCACAATGATGAAACTGATCTGCTGCTGCTGGATCTACATATGCCCGGCAGTCAGGATCTGTTTGGTTTGATTCTGGTGCGTGAGAAGTTTCCCAGTATTCCCGTTACTATTATTTCCGCTGATGAACAAGCCAGTACTATCAATCGTGCTATGGGACACGGTGCATGTGGCTATATTCCGAAATCATGCTCACCGCAAACCATTCATCAGGCAATACATTCTATGCTAAACGGCGATCGCTGGGTGCCGGATGATATTCGCAACAGCCTGACGCCGGTTGATAGTGAGGAAAAAGACCTGGCGGCAAAAATTGCTACGCTCACACCGCAGCAATATCGTGTGCTCTGTTACCTGCGTGAAGGCTGGCTGAACAAACAGATCGGTTATGAATTAGGGGTGACAGAAGCGACCATTAAAGCACATATTACGGCGATCTTTCGTAAGTTAGGTATTAGTAACCGGACGCAGGCAGTAATCTTGCTCAGCAAGATGTCACTGAAAGACCAAGCATAGCCGTTTAATTATTATTACGAGTGAACGGGTTGGTTCGGCCATAAAGAGAAGTTGGCAGTCGGCAGTTTGCAGTTAAAAATAAATAACCAAAAACAGCAGGCTGTGTAGCACAATCTATGATTTTGCTTTTTACTGCCTACTGCAAACTGATAACTGCCAACTTCTCTTAAGTGTCGATATTGCCATCTCAAATCCAGTACCGTTTACCAGGTAAAGTGCTATTCAACACACTTAAATACTACTGATGCGAACATATTATCCATTTTTTCTTTGCAGGTATCTTTCCAGCAGGGCGCGTAACTTTCCCGGTTTAATCGGTTTTCGCAGAAAATCAAAACCATGTTTGCTGACCCGTTTTGAAAGATCTTCATCGGGTGCTGCTGAGACAATGCAAACAGGAATATTTCCCCATTGATTACGCAACTCACCCCCCAGCTGTATGCCATTGGTTTCCGGGCCAAGCTGGTAGTCCATTAAAATTACATCCGGTGCTTTGTTGTTTTTTGCATAATTTATCGATGACACAGAATTAGTGGCACTGGAGAATGTGCAGCCCCAGTTGCCCATGAGTGCGCTGAGTGCATGGATATTATCTTCATCGTCATCAACATAAAAAATGTTTAAACTTTCCAGGCCGGATAATATGTTGCTGTTTGATGCCTGGCTTGTCTGGCCGGCTTCTTTCGCGCGCATGGGAACCAGCAGTGAAAATAAACTGCCAGAGCCGTCAAAAGACTGAACATTGATCTCATGACCGAGAAGGTGTGAGAAACGCAGAGCGATACCAAGGCCAAGTCCTGCGCCTTCAACATTGCTTGTAATACGATAAAAATCATCAAAGATGCGTAGCTGATGGGCTTCAGATATTCCGGGACCGCAATCATAGATACATATTTCGATCTGTTCGCCGCGACGTCGGCAGCCCAGCAAAATTTTACCCTTGCTGGTGTACTTGACTGCATTGGACAGAAAATTCTGCAGTATGCGGCGAAGATATTTGGCGTCGGATTCGGTCCACAGCGACGTGTGTTGCCAGTGAAAACTGACGTCGCTGTTTGTTTGCACACGAAATTCGTTGGCCAGTGGCTCGAGGATATCGCTTAGCGCGAAGCATTTATATAGGGGTGTTAAGCTGCCGGTGTCTAAACGTGAAATCTCCAGTAAGTTGGAAATGATCTGTTCGGCAGAACCGATGGCATTTTGCAGATGATGCAGATTTTCGGTGAGTTCAGGGTCTACACCGGGTTTCTCCATCAGCGCATTGGCATATAGGTTGGCCGCGTTCAGGGGTTGCAGGATATCGTGACTGGCAATGGCTAGAAACTGGGTCTTGCTGGCATTGGATGTTTCGGCGGCAGATTTGGCCTTGATTAATTCCACTTCGGTTTCGCTGCGTTTTTTGACCTCTTCGCGCAGTGACCGGTTGATGCTTTCAATTTCTTCCGTGCGTTCACTTACTCGCTGTTCCAGTTCATTCTGTGTATTGATGAACTCGCTGATGTCATCATAGGTTGTGACGTAACCACCGGTTGGTAATGGCCGCCCCTTGATCTCTATCACTCCCTGATTGTGATTTCGTACAATACGATAGGGCTTGCTGGCCATTAGATGACCGAGCCTGGTCTGCACCTGTTTTTCCACTTCACCAGCGCCGAGCATGCCGCGTTCTGCATTGTAGCGGACCAGCTCGGCTACCGGCCGTCCAACACATAACATGCCTTCAGGGTAGTTAAACATCTGCTCATAACGTTTGTTCCATGCCACGATTTTCAGCTCGGCATTGACCACGCTGATAGCTGAGGAGATGCTTTCAAATGAGGCAAACAGCATGTCCTGATTGAACTGCAAGGTGCGCGTGGTCTCTTCAAAAATATTGACCACGTCTTCGACACCGAGGCTTTCACCCCCGCTCAAACTAGCCAGCATGGCACGCGAGGAAGCGACACCGACAACACCGGCCAGTGCCTGTTCGGCATGGTGCAGCATTTTTTGGCTTGCCTGAACCTGCTCCGGCCGTGGTTCATTTTCGATCAAACGCAGGGTGGCAGATTCACCGAGGAACTGGGTCAGCATGACGGTCAGGTCGGCTTTTTTTATCTGGAAGCCCTGTACGCCAGAGTGCTGTCTTGCACGTTCTCTGTCGACAAAGATGACCGCCTGGATACGATCAGACAGGCGTGTCCTGTCCTGTAATGAAACCAGGTAATAAGCGGCTATATTGGCGGCGAGACTCAGCACTACGCCACGGGTATAGCTGTCACTGAAGGTCAGGCCAAAAAGCTGCTCAGGTCGCAGAAATTCAAAACCGAAAATGCCTTTGACCAGCATGTCCTGTTCGATGAAACCGGCATTGCTCAGCAACGGGATCATCAGGGTTATAAACCATATCAGTGTGCCGCTGGCTAGACCGGCAAACACGCCCGTGGCATTGCCTCGATGCCAGTAAAGCCCGAATATGATTGCCGGGGCGAGCTGCACCGCCAGGGCAAATGCGATAAGGCCAATCGCTGTCAGTGCAACATTTTCTGCCAGGCCGTGCTGGTAGAGCCATGCCATAACAATTACAAAAACAACGGTCAGTCGCCGTGTCTGTATCAGTGCTGTTGAATAATCAGGAATAGTGTTGCGTGTTTTCTGTTTTCGGATCAATAGCGGCAGGATGACATCATTACTCAGCATCTGGCTCAGGGTGAGTGAGGCCACGATGATCATAGCGGTGGCTGCCGAAAATCCGCCAATAAAAGCGAGCAGGCCGAGAAACTGGTTTCCTGCGCTCAGGGGTAAAGCAAGCACGTAGGTATCGCTGGCTACACCGGTACCGGCCAGCACCTGGTTACCTACCCAGGAGATGACGAATACTGCGATGGCGATGGCGACCAGGTAAAGACTAAATCCACGGCGGGCAAATTTCAGGTGATTTTCACTCAGGCACTCGACGAAGGTGATCTGAAACATTCGCGGCAGACAGAAGATGGTCGCTGCAGAGACCAGCGTCAGCACCCAGAATGAAGGTGTGATAGTTGATTTTTGAAACACCTCGTTGGCACTGTTACTGAGCTGCCCGGGGTCAAAACCTTTCGACAGGCCAAGTGCAAATACGGCTATGGTAATCAAAGCGATGAGTTTGATTAAAGATTCGAAGGCGATCGCCACCATGATGCCAGAGTGATAACTGGCGACATCGAGCCGGTTGGCACCGAAGACCAGGGTAAACAGAATCATCGCTGCTGATACCAGCATGGTCATGTCCTGTCCGGCAAAAGGGATGTTATTGATACTGTAAAGCAGGGTGTCGGTGACCGCTTTCAACTGCAGTGCGATGTATGGCACAGTGGTAGCGAGCATGATCAGGGTGACGACGGCGGCAACAGACTGGCGCTTGCCATAGCGTGAGGTAATAAAGTCAGCGATGGAATGGATGTTCTCCTGCCTGCTGACGCTTGCGATACGTTGCAACAGTGGATAACCCAGTGTGAACAGCAATATAGGTCCGAGCAGAATGGGCAGGTAATACCAGCCTTTTTCTGCTGCCGTACCAACCAGTCCGTAAAAAGTCCATGAAGTGCAGTAGACACCCAGTGCCAGTGTGTATATCAGCGGGTGGCGTGCCCAGCCAGAGGTATTGAAGCGTCGGCGGTCACCGATGCGTGCGATCCAGAATAACAAAGCCAGGTAGGCGATCAGCGCTAAGATGAGTATAACTGGTGACAAAAAACTTCTCCCGCCTTATCTGAATGTCATGTGCAGTTTAATGTAGGTGATCATCGCCTTGTCGAGACCAATATATCAGTTAAGACATTAGTCTACCTATAGACTAAAGTCGAGGGTCGTAAACAGGCGACACCTGTTACATTGCAAACTGATAAATCTGGGAGACGAAAATGGCTGATATTCAAGAAAATAGAAAAGCATATTGGAAAGCCAATGTCAGGTTGATGATAATACTACTGAGTGTCTGGTTTGTTATCTCGTACCTTTGCGGCATTGTCTTTGTTGAAGAATTAAACACGATACGCCTGGGTGGCTACAAACTTGGTTTCTGGTTTGCACAGCAGGGTTCCATGTATGGCTTCGTTGCCATTATTTTCATATATGCACGCCGCATGGCTGTACTTGATCGTAAATACGATCTGCACGAATAAGGGGGAATCATGGAACTACAGACACTAACATTTATTGTTGTCGGGATTACATTTTCGATCTACATTGGCATCGCTTTCTGGGCGCGTGCCGGTACTACCAGTGAATTCTATATCGCTGGCGGCGGTATTCACCCGATCGCTAACGGCATGGCTACGGCTGCTGACTGGATGTCCGCTGCTTCTTTTATCTCCATGGCAGGTCTGATCGCTTTCTTCGGTTACGGTGGTTCAGTATTCCTCATGGGCTGGACTGGCGGTTACGTATTACTGGCGATGCTGCTGGCACCGTACTTGCGTAAATACGGCAAGTTCACCGTGCCGGAGTTTATCGGTGACCGTTACTATTCTAAAGTTGCGCGTATCGTTGCGGTTGTCTGTTTGATCGTTGCTTCAGTTACTTATGTAATCGGCCAGATGAAAGGTATCGGTGTAGCTTTCTCTCGCTTTCTCGAAGTTAGTTACGAGATGGGTCTGGCTATTGGTATGGGTATCGTATTCATCTATGCCGTCGTCGGTGGCATGAAAGGAATCACCTATACACAGATCGCTCAGTACTGTGTACTGATCTTTGCATACACTATCCCTGCAATTTTTATCTCACTGAATCTTACTGGCAACCCGATCCCTCAACTGGGCCTGGGCAGCATGCTGACGGGGACTGAAACCTACTTACTGGATCGACTCGATCAGGTGGTTACCGAGCTCGGGTTTGCAGAGTACACAACAAGTGTCAGGTTGAGCACCTTGAATACATTTGTCTATACTCTGTCGCTGATGATCGGTACTGCTGGTCTGCCACACGTAATCATCCGTTTCTTCACAGTAACGAAAGTGAGTGATGCACGCGTTTCAGCTGGCTGGGCACTAATCTTCATTACCATCCTCTATACAACAGCACCTGCTGTTGCAGCCATGGCCAGGCTGAACCTGCATGAAACGATCGCACCTGCTGGTGAACAGAACCTGGCTTATGATGAACGGCCTGACTGGTTCAAGAACTGGGAAAAGACAGGTTTGTTGAAGTTTGAAGATAAAAACGGTGATGGCCTCATCTCATATACTGCTGATAAAGCCAGCAATGAAATGGTGAAAGTTGATAGAGACATCATGGTGCTGGCAAATCCAGAGATCGCACGCCTGCCTAACTGGGTAATTGCACTGGTCGCTGCCGGCGGTCTGGCTGCGGCACTATCAACGGCAGCCGGTCTGCTGCTGGCGATAGCTTCGTCGATATCACACGACCTGTTGAAGGGGGTGTTCAGGCCTGACATTACAGAGAAGCAGGAGTTACTGGCGAGCCGTATCGCGATGGCGGGCGCTATCGCCATGGCCGGTTACCTTGGCTTTAACCCACCTGATTTTGCAGCGGGAACGGTAGCGCTGGCCTTTGGTCTGGCAGCGTCATCTATCTTCCCGGCCTTGATGATGGGCATCTTTAGTAAACGCATCAACAGAGAAGGCGCTATCGCGGGAATGGTCGCAGGTATCTCGGTAACACTGTTATACGTGTTCCAGCACAAAGGCATCATGTTTGTTCCGGGAACTTCCTTCCTCGGCGATATGTCACCTAACTGGTTTATGGGTATCGAGCCTAATGCCTTCGGTGCGATCGGTGCTGCAGTAAACTTTGCTATCGCATTCAGTGTTTCAATGGTGACTGCTGAACCGCCTGAGCACATCCAGCATCTGGTTGAAGACATCCGTATACCTGCAAGTGCAGGTGCTGCGACGGGTCATTAATCAGACTGCAAACTAAAAGAGCACGCAGGCATTTATGTCTGCGTGCTTTTTTTATTTTCGCTATAAGTGAACAGATATTTTGTTAGACTCATTGCCTGATTACTCGCATGCTCAGGTCAGAACGCATCACCGGGTTAAGACATGTATT
>JASJFV010000024.1:0-21697 GCA_033791885.1 Gammaproteobacteria bacterium
CTACGGTGCGGGCCTGATTAACTACTTTTTCCGCGGCAGACTAGATGTAAGGAATGTTCTCTATCTTTCCGGAAATAAGCTGATATTTACAATCAAAAACATCACCGGCCAGAAGAACCCTGGCAATGCGCCGTTTAATTATTCTGAAGGAAGCTTCTCACTCTATTTTGACGACAGTAATGGAATTCGCCATGAACTAACAGACAGGGCCAGTACTCCTGGATCATTGGATCTCGTTGGTGGTGAAATGTTTGCTGATGAAGATGAACTAACCGTATCTTTTAATCTGTCAGGTATTACAAATATTGATATCAGCAAACCTTTAACACTTGTCTTCGACGGCAAGATTGGTTCGCCGAATCTAGAGCAATCAAAATGGGAACGCGGAATTGCAGCAAAAACTTTTACACCACAGCGTTTACTGGCCTTTGATGTCAGTCGAACTGAAACCGGTGCACCATTACCTAATATTATTGATATCTATCAGTCACTGGATCTGGGAAAGAGCTGGCAAAGAGCCTCTGAAACCCCAATTGCAATCAGCGACGACAGCATAGTCCAGGGCAATCGGCTCGCTGTGAATGCGGTCACCTATATAGGTGGCGACGGCAGTTTGCTAGTGTATCCAGATTACGTAGATTACACAGACCGAAATGAATTTGGAACGGCTCGCAGGGAAATCTATTCGCTCCGAAAAGAGGAGTTTGGTACCCGCCCAGGAGCTGCAGTTGCTCTTGACTGGAACACCTTGATCGCAGGATACGAGAACAATGCCTCTGACCAGAAAACCATATTGCGCTCGCTGACCTATACAGGCAACAATAGCCTTGTCGCTGTGCGCACGAAACACCCGTTACCGAATGAACCCGCACCTCGTACCCGTAAATTCCAGATTCTGGATGTGCAGGATTGGGAACAATCTAATGCCTGGTTTGCAACCAATACCTGGGGTGATGGCGGCTTACCCGAGCTGACGTGGAGAGGAGCTTATAACTACGCAGTGTCTGTGTATGTCGAGGTGGATGAGTCTGTCAACCCCGACAATCTGCGTTTTGATTCTGCCATTCGTGCTACTGCAGACCTTGGTGGTATCTTCTCAAACATATCAGATTTCGATCAGTGTGTGCGTCCCCCTTCAGCACCGGATGAATTCTGCATACAACGTGTTATAGCGATGGATGACAACCGTCTGTTAGGTTGGGTCAGCCAGAAGGGCAAAGATTATTTCGGTAAAATTAAACCTGAAGAGGTTAAGCTATATCTTTCACGCGACAATGGTGCAAGCTGGAATGTCTATGGTGTCGCACCGCTGCCTCCCAGCTGTTCCGGTGCCAGTCAACCATACCAGATAATGAAGAACCTTTTATACCTTGGTACACAACGGCTTCCTGGCGGCGCTGAAGAAGATATTCTATTTGCAGAAACAACCTGTCATCAAATGATCATCATTGATGGACAATACACTAATTCACAAATAGTGGGCTCAAAGGCTTCAGTATCTACCGATAGCGGGGTTAACTGGACCGAGGTGGTGAATCCAGAGCACCATAATGGACGTATCATCTTCGCCGGCGACAACGGCATTGTCCCTGGCCTTTTCGAATGACGAAATATACACGGTTGTCTGTCAATCCAATCAATCTATAAACCAGGAGCATGCTAACCACAAACCAAACAACCAGGATCCTTCTTCAACTTCAATTCATTGAATCGCATAGACATCGCATCAAACAGCAACAGGCGTCCTTCAAGAGGATCACCAATACCGATTATCAGCTTAACTGCCTCGGTGGCCAGTATGCTGCCGATGACACCTACTGCCGGACCAAGAACACCGCTGCTGGTACAGGTCTCATCATTATACGCTTCAGGCTGGTAGAGACATTGGTAACACGGCTTGTCAGGGTGATGACCACTGAACACTGAGACCTGTCCTTCCATGCGAATCACTGCACCCGACACCAGTGTTTTCTTCTGCTCTACACAGGCCTGGTTGACAGCGAAGCGGGTATTGAAGTTATCACTGCAGTCAATTACCAGGTCAACTTGCGCGATGGCATCGTTCAACAGGTTGCCTTCAAGCCTTGAGGCAACCGCAACCACTTCACAATCAGGATTGATTGCCTGTAGACGCGCTGCTGCCGTTTCCGCTTTTGATTGCCCCAGCACCTTACTATCAAAAAGGATCTGGCGTTGCAGATTCGATACCTCAACTTTATCGTCATCATACAGGTGGAGCTTACCAACCCCTGCCGCTGCCAGGTACATGAGGACTGGAGAGCCAAGCCCACCAGTGCCGACAACCAGCACCGAGGCATCAAGCAGACGTTGTTGCCCCCTTATGTCGACCTGCGGCAACATCAGGTGACGCTTGTAACGCATTAACTGGTTATCATCCATGTCTGCGATGTTAGCCTATGCTAGTCAATCTCACCAGTGGCCCAAAATATTCCGGTCAGAGTGGAAATTTGGCCAGTTGTCCAACAACTATGAAGAGCCTGTAAACATTTGATACACTGCGATATGTCTCTACTATCAACTGCATAAAATTATGATTATAAGAACATTATTTGTATTTCTCTGTGCTGCATTTCTGCTGCCGGCATCGACCGTGTATGCCCAGTCGGTGACCATAGATAATACTGAATACAGGCAAAAGGTACTGAAATATCTCGCCAGTGATTTCTTCATCACCGAAGGCCTGGGACTCAACAGGGCCTACATCGGTCAGAATCTTGAGCAACTCACCAGTGAACTTGGCAAACCGGTTAAATCAAAGAGACAGAACCTGCTCTCAAGGACTCGAATAAATACTTACCAGCTGGATAAACAGACAGCCTTGCAGGTAGGAGTCAGCAAGGGAATCGTGAAGGCCGTTGCAGTAGCCGGTGCGGTGTCTTCGCAATACACCACAGCAAGAGGCGCCCGCTTCGGTATGCCGCCTCACGAAATCGTCAATTACTACGGTCCTAATAAATTAAAAAACAACAGCTTGCTCTATAGCAGCCTTGGTATCCGTTTTGATTTCAAAAACGGCAGGCTGCAGATAATCCGGGTCTTTCCGGCAAAAAAATAGAACAAACACAATCCTAACGGAACAATTATAGAAAATATGGGCATAGAAATAGAACGAAAGTTCCTGGTCAGTAATGACCTCTGGAAACCTTATGCAGATGTCGGCACTGACTTTAAACAGGGCTATCTCACAAATGGTGAAGGCAGTTCTGTGCGCGTTCGCAAGGAAGGCGAAAAAGCAAACCTGAATATCAAATCAGCCATAATGGGCATAAAGCGACAGGAATACGAGTATCCCATTCCAGCAGACGAAGCGGATGAGTTGCTGGAACTGTTCTGCCCGCAGACAGTGAGCAAGACCCGTTACACAGTTAACTACGCAGGCAAACTCTGGGAGATCGACGTTTTTGAGAAAGACAACCTTGGCCTGGTGATTGCGGAAATAGAACTTAATACTACCGATGAAGAGTTTGAACGGCCGCCGTGGATCGGCGAGGAAGTATCTGCCGAGGTGCGTTATTACAATAATGAGCTATCCAGACACCCCTACTCTGAATGGGGGGATAAAATTAATTGATAATAGCTATTGCTTGCATACAACTGCGGGACTATGATTCGGAGACGGGAGAAAAATAATACAGGCATACTAGCCTACTGAATGGAGAGAGCCCTCGACCAATGAAAGACACTCCTCATAGCTTTCATTCCGATACCCTGTTACTTGATGGCAACAGAGACTACGTCGACGAACTCTATCGCCAGTTTCTGTCTGATCCATCATCGGTATCTGAAGACTGGCAATTAGTGTTTGCCCAGTTAGACACTGAACAACTACCATCATCATCTACCCCTCCAGCAAGCGACCCGCAGCCAACGAAGCTAACGCTTGATGAGAAAGCCTACACGCAGTCACTAGTCTTGCGATTGATCAATGCCTACCGTTATAGCGGTCATGCAAATGCCAAGATTGACCCTATAGGGGTACTGACTCGACCCGAAGTCCCTGAGCTCGACCCGGCAAACCACCAGTTTACCGAGGAAGATATGGACACAACATTCCATACCGGGTCATTGGTTGCTCCTGAATACCTGACGCTGGGCGAAATAATATTCCGACTGCACAAGGCCTATACCGGCAGTATTGGTGCTGAATACATGCATATCTCTGATACCCGCAAAAAACGCTGGATTCAGGCACGGCTGGAAGACATTAAAAATCCTCCTGCTATAAGTAACGAGGAAAAAGTTCACCTGCTGGAGCGATTAACCGCGGCCGAAGGCCTGGAACAGTATCTCAATTCGCGATATGTCGGACAGAAGAGGTTCTCCATCGAAGGCGGTGAAAGCATGATCCCGCTGCTTGATGAATTAATTCAGCACAGTGGCAAGCAGGGCGTAAAAGAAATCGTCCTCGGCATGGCCCATCGCGGACGATTAAATGTCCTGATTAACATTATGGGCAAGTCTCCCGAAGAGCTATTCAAGGAATTCGAGGGCAAAAAAGAAATCACCAATGGCTCCGGTGACGTCAAATATCACATGGGTTTTTCATCAGATATAGAGACTGACGGCGGCCCTTTGCATCTTGCTCTGGCATTCAACCCATCTCACCTTGAAGTGGTTAACCCTGTCGTCACAGGTGCCGTCAAGGCTCGACAGGTACGGCGTCAGGACCTGGATAACGAGCAGGTACTGCCAGTACTGATTCACGGTGATGCCGCTTTTTCAGGACAGGGTGTAGTGATGGAAACGTTCAATATGTCGCTCGCCAGGGGTTTCCACACCGGCGGCACCATCCACCTGATTCATAATAACCAGATCGGGTTTACTACCAGCAACCCGATGGATGCGCGCTCAACACCCTACTGTACCGAAGTAGCAAAAATGGTCGAAGCGCCTATTTTGCATGTGAATGGCGATGACCCTGAGGCAGTAATCTTCGCCACCCAGATGGCACTTGATTATCGAAAGCAGTTTAAATGTGACGTTATCGTCGATGTCATCTGTTATCGTCGCCACGGTCACAGTGAAGCTGATGAACCGTCGGTAACGCAACCCATCATGTATTCCAGAATCTCGTCCACCCCAACTACTCGTGAGATCTATGCGCGGAAACTGGAGGCAGAGAACGTTATAGATGCCAACACCGCTAAAGCGCTGCAAAATACTTACCGCGATAATATACACAACGGAAAGATTGTTGCCTCTAAAATTCTGCATGGCCTCCACCATCCATACAATGTTGACTGGTCAAAATACCGCAATAAAGATTATAAGAATCACATTGACACCACCGTTGAGGTTGATCGCATCCATCGCCTGTGCAGCGAAATACAAAAACTCCCCCAGGGTTTTACTATACATCCCCGTGTAGTACAGATTCTTGAAGATCGACGCAAAATGGCAAGCGGAGCTCTGCCAATTAACTGGGGATTTGCCGAAATAATGGCCTATGCCACCTTGCTGGATGAAGGTTATTCGGTACGTATAAGTGGTCAGGATAGTGGGCGCGGAACGTTTTTTCATAGACATGCCACCCTCTATGACCAGGTCACAGGTGAACGGCATATTCCACTGCAACACATTTGTGAACCGGCAACCCGGTTTCAGGTTGTAGACTCACTGCTTTCCGAAGAAGCCGTACTCGGTTTTGAACTTGGCTATGCCACAGCTGAACCCGAGACTCTGACAATATGGGAGGCACAGTTTGGTGATTTTGCGAATGGCGCACAGGTAATTTTCGACCAGTTCATCAGTTCAGCAGAAACTAAATGGGGCAGGTTTACCGGCATCACTGTGTTACTTCCTCATGGCCTCGAAGGCCAGGGACCTGAGCACTCCTCTGCAAGACTAGAGCGGTTTATGCAACTCTGTGCTGAGAGCAATATGCGGGTTTGTGTGCCAACAACCGCTGCACAGATTTTTCACCTGCTAAGGTCGCAGATGTTACGCCCACTCAGACGACCTCTTATCGTAATGAGCCCAAAAAGCATGCTACGAAACCCACTTGCTACATCAAGCCTGGATGAATTATTAAACGGCAGCTTCCAGCAAATCATCACTGAGTCTGCAGAAATAAGCCCTGAAAAGGTGAAACGTGTAATCCTCTGTACAGGCAAGGTTTATTACGACCTGTTTAGCGCAAGAGATGAAAAAGGAATCGATGACATCGCCATAATACGGGTTGAGCAGCTATACCCCTTTCCACATGATCTGCTGATCAGTGTTCTGGCAGAATACCCGAATGCAGCCTCCATCGTCTGGTGCCAGGAAGAACCCATGAACCAGGGTGCCTGGTACCAGATACGCCATCACCTGGAAGCCTGCACAGGAAATCATCATAAATTGACCTATGCAGGCCGCAAACTTTCTGCATCACCGGCAGCAGGATCCTATAACCTGCACATGGCAGAGCTGCATGAGTTTGTGAACCAGGCATTGAGCATAGATTAAATAATAATTGATACGGCCGCTAAACAGAGGAGAGCCCGATGGGAATTGAAATCAAGGTCCCGGTATTACCAGAATCCGTGATGGATGCCACTGTGGTGAAAATATACGCAGAAGTGGGCGAGTTTATCGAACGCGATGCGCCGCTTATGGACCTTGAAACCGACAAGATCGTACTTGAAGTCCCTGCGCAGGAGAGCGGTATCATTAGCGAAATTCAAACCGAGGTTGGTGCCGTGGTACTGGCAGGCCAGTTACTTGCGATGATGGATAACAGTCCATCTGCTCAGCAAGCTGAGCAGGCGCCGCAATCCACCGCGGAAAGCAGTAACGATGCAGCGCCTATAGCAAGTCCGGCGGCGGTAAAAATTGCCGCGGAGAATAATGTCGATCTTTCTACTGTTTGCGGTACCGGCAAAGACCAGCGGATTACAAAACAGGATGTACTGAGCTTCATTGATCAGCTCAAAACAGCAGTACAAAATGAACTGGCGGCTTCAGATGCCCCTGCAAAAGCAGAAGTTCAATCGGCAGCAGAACCTGCTGCTACACCATCTAGCCCCCCTGATGCAGCTCAGCAAGTGAGCGACCCCTCATCTTCATCTGAACGCTCCCTGCGGCGAGAACCCATGTCGCGGCTGCGACAGCGCGTTGCCCAACGCCTGCTGCAGGTACAACAGGAAGCGGCCATTCTGACCACTTTCAATGAAGTCAATATGCAGGCCGTTATGGATGCCCGCAATAATTGCCGTGATGAATTTGAAAAACGCTATGGTGCACGCCTTGGCTTTATGTCATTTTTTGTCAAAGCCTGTGCACAGGCTCTGCAGCACTACCCGATCGTCAATGCTTCTATTGATGGTGAAGATATCATTTATCATGATTATATAGATATCGGCATTGCCGTAAGTTCACCGCGAGGACTGGTGGTACCAACCTTGAGGAATGTTCAGCATTCCAGCTTTGGTGAAATAGAAACACAGATTCTTGAGATGGCGCATAAGGCGCGCGATGGGAAATTGACCCTGGAAGACCTGTCCGGTGGGACTTTCTCGATTACCAATGGTGGAACCTTTGGATCTATGTTATCTACTCCCCTGTTAAATCCTCCGCAAAGCGCCATTCTTGGCATGCACAACATCACACAGCGAGCCGTTGTTGAAAATGGCGAAATAGTCATACGGCCAATAATGTATGTTGCACTTTCATATGACCATCGCCTGATAGATGGTCGGGATGCTGTACAGTTTCTTGTCAGCATCAAACAAAACCTGGAAGACCCTTCCCGATTTTTGATAGGCCTTTGAAAATGAAAAATCATTTCGATGTTATTGTAATTGGAGCCGGTCCTGCCGGTTATGTTGCTGCTATCCGCTGTGCCCAGCTGGGTATGAAAACGGCGTGTATCGATGAATGGCTGGATTCCCGGGGGAAGCCTTCACTTGGGGGGACCTGCCTGAATGCTGGATGCATTCCCTCCAAGGCATTATTGGAAGCCTCGGAATATTATGCGCACTTATTGGATGATTCTGCTCACCCCGGAATCAACGTCAAAGGCATAGAACTCGATCTGAAACATATTCAGGACGAAAAGGATAAAATCGTTAAAGAGTTGACTGGCGGTATTCAGACTCTGTTCAAAGCAAACGGAATCACCTCTATCGCCGGCCGCGCTGTACTACAAGGTGACCGCAAAATCATTGTGACGCCAACAAAAGGCAAGAAAAAAGAGGAACTGTCGGCAAAAAACGTCATCATTGCGACAGGCTCACAACCGATGGATATCCAGGCAGCAAGGATGGATGGCAACAATATCATCGATTCCCAGGGCGCGCTGGAACTTGCACAAGTTCCGAAACGGCTGGGCGTCATTGGTGCCGGTGTTATTGGCCTGGAAATGGGCAGTGTCTGGCGGCGTTTCGGCTCCGAAGTCACGCTGCTGGAAGCCCAGGAGACCTTCCTGCCTGCCGCCGACACAGATATTGCAGCACTGGCTCTGGCTGAATACCGCAAACAGGGCCTGGATATTCGAACAGGTGCCTGCGTCACAGCAACCGAATGCCATGATAATGGTGTGACTGTCTCTTTCACCGAGAACGGTGAGACGCATCAGCTGGAGGTTGATAAATTGATCGTTGCGGTTGGCCGTCGACCCTTTACTGAAGGCCTGGCACCAAAAGAAAGCGGCTTATTAACCGATGAAGGCGGCTACATTCATGTTAACGAGAACCTGATGACTAACCTGCCAAATATATATGCGGTAGGTGATGTAATACCGGGCGCAATGCTGGCCCACAAGGGGTCTGCGGAAGGGGTTGCGGTTGCCGAGCATATTGCTGGACAGAGCAGCAAGGTTAATTATGACACTATTCCCTCGGTCATCTACACAGAGCCCGAAATTGCCTGGGCAGGTCAGACAGAAGATAGCCTGAAACAGGCAGGTATCGAATTCCGGACCGGCAACTTTCCGTTCACTGCATCGGGTAGAGCACGCGCGATGCATAAGACTTCTGGCAAAGTTAAAATTTTGGCAGATGCAAACAACGATGAGATCCTCGGTATACACATAATTGGGGCACACGCCTCGGAGCTGATAGCCGAAGGCGTGCTAGCGATGGAATACCGTGCGACTGCAGAAGACCTGGCAATGACTATTCATGCCCATCCGACCTTATCAGAGGCTGTTCATGAAGCGGCACTTGCTGTGAATGGTGAGGCCATTCATATTGTAAACAGGAAGGTTGCAGCTAAATAGAAGTTTTACGTTTTACGACTAAAGACTAAAGACTAAAGATGTTACTGCTTTGCTTCAGCTGCAAGGACAGTATTGCGCAAAAGCATCGCAACTGTTGTCGGACCCACTCCGCCCAGTCTAGGTGTAATCCAGCCCGCCACTTCAGCACATGACTCATCTACGTCCGGCATCAGTCGCTTGCCTTCCCAGCTTATTCCACCACTGATCACAACCGCACCGGGCTTGACCATTTCAGGCTTGACTATGCTCGCCACACCGGCCGCTGAAATAAGTATGTCAGCACGACGGGTAAAATATGAAAGATCCCTGATGCCCGAGTGTATGACCGTCACTGCAGCATTGGCTCCTTCTTTTTTAGTCGTCAGTAATAATGACAGTGGACGACCCAGAGTTGGGCCACGCCCGATAATCACAACCTCTTTACCTGCCACGTCAATTCCATAATGCACCAGGATGGCCTGGATACCGGCCGGGGTACAGGGCACAGGCCCGTCTTCCTGAAGTACGAGTTTACCCAGGTTCACCGGGTGCAATCCGTCGGCATCCTTGGCCGGATTCATCATCATTAACGCTTCATTAAAGTCCAGCCCGCGTGGAACGGGGTATTGGATAATGTATCCATCTATCTCATCATTACTGTTGAACTCTTCAACCGCATTGAGAAATTCCTGCTGATTTATCGTGTCCGGCAGTTCCAGATGAAAGGAACGAATCCCTGCATTCTCACAGGCTTCGTGTTTTTTTCGAACATAACTTGCACTGGGGCCATCGTCGCCGACAAGAATAGTACCAAGCCCCGGCTGAATACCGCGACTTGCCAACACTTCCACTCGTTTACGTACATCCGCAATTACGGCCTCTGCGACTTCTATGCCACTGAGTAATCTTGCTGTCATTGATTAATTCTCTGTTAAGGATTGCGCGTTCTGATCTGGACGAAAAGGCTGAAATTTTTTATCTACAGATTCGAAGCATTAGTCGTATGTAATAGTTGAATATTTAGAGGATTTCGATTTAACTGGCTGGGAATGCAATCCTGGGAAATGAGTTCAGCTATCGATCCACGAGCGCTCTGCTTGTTGCACGTCGGCGCTACAAACGGCGTTTGATCGGCCCAGCCAGCATAATCACAATAGTCGCACCAACTGCCGACGCCGCATACAGAACAAAATCCGACTGCTCGGCATCACCAAGAAAAGCCATCAGGAGACCGCCAATCAGGCCACCTGCGACACCCACTCCGACATCACAGGCAAGACCAAGACCGGTTCCTCTCAAAATCAGGCCTGCCAACAGCCCTAAAACCAGACCAATCACGAGAAATACTAATAAGTTGATGATATCCATACAGACCCCCCTGTAGGTCTCACAAACATCTGTATTGCCCTTCATTTTAGAATGACAAGAGAAAAAAAGAAAATTTTTGTCTCTTTTTCACTCAGGAGGTCTTAATGATGATGCCTAATGAAAGAAAACTGACAATGAAATCATTAAACTCAATAAAATTTGATCCACATCAAAGACCTCAGTGTTTGAATAGTAGTAGTATCTGCTAAATTTCATCCTTTTTTCACGCTTTTTTTAACCGTAAATAATATGAATATTTTTGAGACACTGATCATTCTTTTTTTTACCTTTCTGGCCATCATTACCATCTTCGGCCTTTTTCGCTCAATTATGCTCAGCAGCCGGCAAGGTGAAATTTTTTACCAGAAGTTAAATGACCGCATAAAACCTTTACGTATGTATAAAATGCTTGATGCACTGGGTGTGGATGACAAGCAATACACGCGCGGCCACCCTGTCAATGAAATTGAAAAGCATATGAATCGTTGCCAGCAATGCGGCAACACAGAACAGTGCGACTCCGAGCTCGAAAGCGGACAGATCACACACGCCGATCAGTACTGCCCTAACAACGAAGACCTGCTGAATACAGTAAATAAAAGTGCATCGCCCTCACCAGTAAAAGCTTAACAGCCGTTGCTCGTCTGAAAATGATGACTTTCGGTCAAAATCCAACAATGATTCTGTAATTACCAGTGATTCCCCGGTCATTGAAGATGGTATAATCCCCTGCCCAACAATCAGACTGAATAAAGGACAGCAGTGAAAAGGATTCTGTTTTTCATATTCCTGCTAGGCAGCTCATCCGCAATAGCCGAAACGGGATACATTACCGATCAATTAAAGATCACCTTGCGCAGTGGTGAAAGCACGACCCACAAGGTTGTACGCATGCTGCCGAGCGGAACTGCTGTGACAGTATTAAGCCGTAACAGCAATACAAATTATGCCAAAGTTCGCATGGCCGATGGCACAACAGGCTATGTGTTGAACAGGATGCTGCTGACCGAACGACCAGCGCGTGAAAGACTGGCCGAAGCAGAGCAGCAACTTGTCGTGTTGAGCCAGGAACCTGGCAAATTAAGCAGTCAGCTGGCATCACTGCAGGAAATACATGCCGCATTGCAGCAGCAGTTTGCTGAAATGGGAAATGAAAATGACAACCTTAAACAGGAAGTCATCAGGCTGAGCAAGGTAGCCCAGGACCCTTTACGGGTCGCCGGTGAGCGTGATGATGCGGTGGAACGCAGTCAGCATTTGTCAGACGAGCTGGATATTCTCAAATTAAAAAATCAGAGGCTAACTGATAAAACTGAGCAAAACTGGTTTCTGATCGGCGCAGGTGTTGTTATCGCCGGTATCATACTGGGACTGCTGCTACCCCATATGCGAGTGAAAAAGAACCGCTCTGAATGGGGTGACTTCTAACCTCAGATCAAAGGTTAAAGGCCAAGAGGTTAAAGGCCAAGGACTAAGGGAAAAGGGGCATATCCCCTTTATCTTTTGTCCTTGATCTTAGTCTGATTTTATCCACACTTTGATTCGCCGCAATTCAGGCAGGTCATACAACCATCCATTTTGATAACTGCTTTTGTGTGGCATTTCTGACATAGCTGGGCGTCAGGCGGAAAATCACTGACCTCCGCTTCCTGAGCAGCTTCCTTGCTTTCCACCTTACTATTTTCCGCCTCTTTCATCGAGTCGTATTCAGCGCGCTTGGCCTGCAGGTGATCACGTACGCAATCATCCATCTCGTCTGCCTTGATCATGCCGATCATTTTCATGTGGCATTCGATGGCATCACCGATTTCCGCCACCAGCGAAGGCATATATTTCCCACCCTTCTTAAAATACCCCCCGCGTGGATCAAACACACTGCGCAGTTCTTCAACCAGGAATGTTGCATCACCACCTTTTCTAAACACGGCTGAAATAATCCTTGTCAGTGCAACAATCCACTGGAAGTGGTCCATATTCTTCGAGTTGATGAAAATCTCAAATGGGCGGCGACGCTCATATTCGGTGGCGGGGTTTAGAATAATATCGTTGATCGTGACATATAAGGCATGTTCGGATAGCGGTGTCTTTATTTTATAAGTTGAACCGACAAGCATTTCCGGCCGCTGCAGTTTCTCATGCATGTGAACAACGTTGGCTGAATCATCCTTCTCACTCTGCGCACTACCATCAGCACCATCAAGAGGAAGCTCATCATTCTCAAGCAATTCCTTCTTAGGTGTTGTATCTGCAACAGAATATCCTACGATTTTTTTCTCAATTTTTACAGTCATATCTCTACTTCGGTTTCAAGTTTCAAGTTTTAAGTTTTAAGTGAATGGATGGGCTCCAGAGCTTAGAACTTACCGTAATAACCTTCTTTCATGGCGTCATACAGGTTTGCTGCCGTATGTGTTTCACCATCATACTCAACTTCTTCATTACCCTTGAGCTCCACCACTTCACCATTCTCCAGGTCAAAGCGATAAAGGGTATTTTCCAGGTCTTCTTCTTTAACCAACACACCCTGGAAAGCTTCCGGATTGAAGCGGAAGGTGGTACAACCTTTTAGCCCCTTCTCATGGGCATAGAGATATATATCCTGGAAATCTTCGAATGGAAAATCTGTCGGTACATTGGCTGTTTTAGATATCGATGAGTCGACCCATTTCTGCGCCGCGGCCTGCACGTCGACATGGGCCTTTGGGCTAATGTCATCTGCAGAAACAAAATAGTCAGGTAAACCGTTGGCATCATCACTTGCCACAGCCGTGGCATTGGCATTGATGAGCTCACGATAAGCCAGTAGTTCATAGGAAAAAACATCAACCTTTTCCTTGGATTTTTTCCCTTCACGGATAACGTTACGGCTGTACTGATGTGCAAATGAAGGCTCAATACCGTTACTGGCGTTATTGCCCAGAGACAGGCTGATCGTTCCCGTCGGTGCAATAGAGCTGTGGTGGGTAAAGCGTACACCTGTTTTGGCAATTTTATCCGTCAGTGCCTGATCAAATTGCTGCATATAGCGGCTGTATTTTGCCAGCAGCACACGACCTGCTACTTTGTCACCAATGCTATAACCGTCCTCTACCATTTCAGGTCGCAGGATTAGCATTTCGGCAGTTACTTCATAGTCATCGCCGAGGATCGGCGCCATGCCCTTCTCTTTTGCCAGGTCAATACCGGTTTCCCAGCCGACCTCAGCCATCTCGCGTGCGACACGCTCAGTGAAGGCCAGGCACTCATCACTACCATAGCGCATACGCAACATGGTGCTGCTGGAACCCAAGCCAAGAAAACCCATACCGTGACGGCGTTTACTGAGGATTTCATGACGCTGTTCTTCCAGTGGCAAACCGTTAATTTCCACCACGTTATCCAGCATGCGGGTGAACACGGCAACCACTTCACGAAATTTTAGCCAGTCAAATGAGGCTTCTTCAGTGAAGGCGTTATCGACAAAACGTGTCAGGTTGATTGAACCCAGCAGGCAGCTGCCGTACTGCGGCAATGGTTGTTCGCCACAGGGATTGGTGGCGCGGATGTCTTCGCAGAACCAGTTATTGTTCATCTCGTTGATGCGATCAATAAGAATAAAACCCGGTTCAGCAAAATCATAGGTCGACGTCATGATCATGTCCCACAATCGACGTGCGCGGATGGTTTCATAGACGCGACAGGCAACCTGGTTCAGGTCATTGGTTGTATAGCCTTTCGTAGTAGGCCAGTGGCGCCAGATTATGCGGGTATCCTTGTCCTCGATTTCATGCTCCGAAGCCGGGAATACCAGGTCCCAGTCACCGTCTTCCCTGACTGCCTGAACGAAGTCATCAGTAATCAGGCATGACAGGTTGAACTGACGCAGACGGCCATCTTCGCGCTTGGCGCGGATGAATTCCCTAATATCAGGATGCGATATGTCAAAAGTGCCCATCTGCGCACCGCGACGCCCACCCGCAGAGGAAACGGTAAAGCACATGGCATCGAAGATATCCATGAAAGATAAAGGCCCGGAGGTATATGCCCCTGCACCACTGACAAACGCCCCCTTGGGACGCAAGGTAGAAAACTCATAACCAATACCGCAACCGGCCTTCAGTGTCAGGCCTGCCTTGTGTACAGAAGTCAGGATACCATCCATGGAATCCGGCACCAGGCTGGAGACCGTGCAGTTTATGGTACTGGTCGCTGGCTTGTGTTCCTGCGCACCCGCATTGGAAATAATACGTCCGGCAGGAATTGCACCATTTTCCAACGCCCAGAGGAAACGTTCGTAGTATTTATCCTTCTTTACATCATCAACTTCGACATCAGCAAGAGCACGTGCAACACGTTTGAAGGTTTCGTGGATGTTTGCATCAACGGCATCACCATTCATTGTTTTCAGACGATATTTCTTGTCCCAGATATCTGCCGAGGCAGGTTGTAAGTCAGGCAGGTTATTCTTCTCAGGCTGATTTTTTAATGTGACGACGCTCATACTTCTCCTCTCATTCCGGTGCATAGCGGCATCTATTGCAGAACCACATAATGACCATATATTGTTATATTTAAACTCTAATACCACTACATATTGTGTTTGTGAGATTAACGTCGAAAATCACTTTCGTCAACAGCTTAACTGAAAAAAATTATAAATAAGTCGTAAAAAAATCAATTGCTCATCAATTCGGACTGCGCGAGAATGATAGTTCCAGCATATGCATCAGCTACTAAGTAGTGCCCACCGCAGGTATTTAAATAAATGAACCTCTCAACAAGAAACATCCGCGCCAGCATAATCCTGCTGTCGCTGTTACTTTTTTCCGGCTGCCAGCATGCGGTATATATGATGCCAACACCTGTCGCCATGCAATCGGGAAAACATGATCCATTTGCAACCACGCCTGAAAGCCAAAAAAACAGTGCAATCACTGTCGGTTATGCGACAAACCGATTACCGTTTGGCGCCAGGCAGAGTCGCTTCTATACCAGCGATTTTGATCAGGATATCCGCATGGGGCTCGCCAATGTGCGGATAGGAGCGGGTGGCCAGAGCTGGGAGGAAATCCGCCAGCTTTCCATACAGGGTGCTGAAAAAAGTGAGAAACTGCTAAGCCTGGAACAGGTTTCTGAAAAAGGCATCCTGAAAGAGAATGACTCTCTGGAAAATCTTGCACCTGAATTGATGGAACTGTTTTCACGCTTTAACCAGGCCATCTCTGACAGCGCTACTAAAGATATAACTATTTATGTACACGGCGCGAACAACAATTTTTACCGCACTGCCTCGCAGACAGCTCAGTACAGGCATTTTACTGGCCGCCACGCAATTGTTGTACTGTATTCCTGGCCATCCGCCGAAAGTATTCTGCGTTACGGTACCGATATCCGAAACATCAACGAGACGGTGCCAACCTTTGTTCGCTTCATTAAGCTGCTTGCCATGCACACCTCAGCCCGCAAGATCAATATTCTTGCCTACAGTGCTGGCGCAACATTAACGACCAAATCACTGGCTGTACTTGGCAATAACAGTGAGCAGCCGGATCGTGCAGCCTATCGTGAATCACTAAGGCTCGGTTCCATCTACTTTGCTGCCCCCGATACCGATTTTGACGAATTTGTAGACGAATATCGCAGCTATCAGGACATCGTTGACAATGTGACTATAACCGTCAATCAGACAGATTCTGTACTGGGTATAGCGATGGAAGAACACCGTTCAAAAAATAGCTCGAACCTGGGCGATTTCAAGCAAAGTCAGAGTAGAAAATCTCGCCTTGGCAAGCCGGATGTCGATGACCTGACTAAAGAGCAGGCAGACTGGATAATTGAGCAGTCACACAAACCAAACTTCGTTATTCTTGGTATTGACCCGAAGACTATTCCAGGGATATCAAAAGGCTCCCATGATTACTGGTACCAGAGCTCCTGGGTAAGTACTGATGCTTTACTCGATCTGAATTTTCATGCACCGCCACAGGATCGTGGCCTGCTTCATATCATCGGTAAGAAAAAAGCCAGGGTATGGTACTTCCCGGCAGATTATGAAGAACGTGTCGATAAGGCACTGGACCGGTTGTCAGGAATGTACCAGCAGCAGGCTGAATAATTCTTCCAGGCGCTTGCAATGATCTATTTCATATTGGTTCGGGATGATTGAAGCGGCCCTTGTATAGAAAGAACAGGGTCTGCTGAATGACCTCGTCTTCCTTCATGATGCTGATATGTGTGTAAGGTAGAACGATAAAGTCTCTCATGCCGTCAACTTTTGCATGATCAACAGATACCTTGCCATCATCAGTGCCAGGAATTAGCTCCGACAGCCAGTTGTCTACCGGACTGTGTTCATCACCGGCTATCACTCCCGTTGAATATTCCACTGCGCCCAACAAGCCGGGAATTCCGTCCTTGCCTGTGCCCAGCTGCTGACCTGCAGGCCCGGTCAGCCACTTGTACCATTGCTCTTTACGAAGCTGGTCAGTTAGCAGAGATCCCTTGTTAGGCGGGGCTAGCTGCACCAGGTGGCCAAGCTGGGTCAATTCATTTTTTGCCAGGTAATACCTGGCGAGGATTCCTCCCATCGAGTGCGTAACAATATGAATGGTACTGGCACCTTTTGACTCACATGCCTGAATTCCTTTGTTCATTGCCAGTGGAGCCAAATCCTGAATTTTCATCGTCCGCGAAGGATAATTAATATTGGCTGTTGAATATCCTGCATCAACCAGGGCCTGTTCCATTTTCCCCATAGAATGTTTACTGCGTGACAGGCCATGCAGCAGGATTACACACTGCTGTTTATCAGGCATCACATAGTGAGCGCTATCTGAGTTTTCAACATTATTTGATAGAGCAGCAGAAGTGAAAAATAATGAGACAGAGAAGGCGAAGAAAGAAAAATATAACCTGCTCATACGAAGACCACTGATTGTTGAACTGATAATTGTGTAATACATTATTAATACCCTATTGAGTTTCTTACATCAAGGCAGCATTGTACCTCTGCCTGGGATTCCCGCATTTCTTGCTTTACAGATTCCGGTTTTCTTAACTTCCAGACCGCTAATGCGATTACACTAGTTGTTGGCCAGATCCTGCAGTTCATTCTCGGATAAATTAAGTAGTTTGTGCTTCTTCATTACCCATTTTCCACTTTTAATGACTTAAATTAATAATAGTACGGATAGCAAATAAAAAATTGACGCATTACGCCAACCCATTGACTCAGACTGCGGTTACAGAGTATTTCTCATGTAGTTGCAGCAAATTACCTCTGTCATCTGGCGTGTATCTTCAATAACTCTTATTGTCTTCAGATCAGTGCTGCTGTATTAGTACGTTTCTGCTCTCACAATATTATTTTGAGTTAGTCTCATTCCCCCAATGGTTGTTACAGTATATATCCGCCCTGCGCGCTATAATCTGAGACCATTTTTACTATTGTGACGAGGAATTTATCTTGGCATCTAATAAAGGACGGGCTTTCTTTGCACTGTATGGATATCATTTCAACCCTGATAACATCACGCATCTGCTTGGCTTAGAGCCCACCTCAATCAATAATGCTGGCGCAAACAGTAACCTGGACAAGCCTGTCATCAGTTCCTGGGAATTTTCAACCGATACAATCACTTCCGATAATCAGGAAGTGGATATTTATAAACTCATTGATGATGAAATACTTAAAAAAATCGAACCGTCTAAAGACAAAATTATTGAAGTTTGTAAGAGCCATAATTTATCGCCTAGAATCAGCGTCGTGTTGACCTTGTCGGTAGATAAAGATGAAAGCTGCCCAGAAGTGGGTTTCGGTTCAAGAGTGATTAAGTTTTGTGCTGAGATCGGTGCTTTTCTAAATGTCGATTACCAGCTTTCTGAACGTATTTGATGTACACCACTGCATGGACAAGGTGTGACCGGGTAGCGGTCGAGAAGGTGGCCTGGGCCATGCAGGAGGTACGTGCCCATGGATGGGCGAAGGTTGAACAATGCACGAGCAATTGTCGAGAGCAACACATGGAGCACTTGCCGAGGATCTCCGAACACCGCGAAGCACATAGACAAGATGAGGCCGAGAATCGGTCGAGAAAGAGGACTGGGCCATGTACGAGAGCAAAAAAAAGCACGCTTTTTTTAAAAGCGTGCTTTTTTCATGAACCTAAGCGAGATTAAGCTTAAGGCTTCTTAGGCGTCTGGTATGGCTGTTCTTTCTGAAAGCTTTTCCACTCAGTAGTATAGCCAACATGAAACTGTCCAGGAACGATCTCTTTCTGTGTCGTTGTCACATATTCTGTTACGCCTGTTGGAACCTTAGGTCTAGTAAATTCACCCATAATCAAAACTCCTTAAACTATAATATTAACGGGAGGAAAAAACAGCTATGTCAGCCTCTCCCACTTAAACTGACGAAATTATACCATATAACTTTAGCCATCTGGATCAAACTCCTCATCAATGATTTTTTTCTCCTCATTAATAAGGTCCATACAGGCAGTCACCTCATCGGGCATCAGGTCGAAAAATCTGGCCACATAATGTTCCGGGATGACCATCGTGTGACCAGGGCTACCGGGTAAGTATCACGCGCGCTGTTCGCAAATTCATAATCCAGCGACACCCCTTGTGGGTCTGTACAAAACAGACACGGGTTATTGGGATCTCGCCTCGCTTTTGTTCCTGTTTATCTTTAGATGACAAAATAAGACCTTGCCTGTTTTCTAATTCATCCACTATCACTATTTGAAAGTGCTAGCGACTTAGCCTTACTCATTTGATCCTCACAATGCTTTAAACATAGTGGTTGAAGCGCATACGGGAAGCACTCCGTAATTAATTCAAATTCATCGGCAACTTCTTCCGCAAGTACGGCATCGCTGGTTATTTCCGCCAGGACATTTTGTGCTGTCGCTTTATTCACGCGAATGATGACCGCCAGGTGGAAAGGCCGCTGCTGCTCCATGCAAACCGTTAATGCCTTTTCATACGATTTAATGGCCTCGATCAGGCGTTCCGGGTTTTCTTCTGACTCACCAAGATGGTGTAATACAGCAGCACGGTTATTATGCGTCGCGGTTAACTCTAGTGGATAGTTATCTGCATCGAGTACGGCAAGTGCATTCTTGTAGGCGACAACAGACTTTTGAAAATTACGGTTACCTTTTAGCAGTTTTCCGTAGGTATGGAAAGTCGCACCCAGTTGATGCATGGTAAACATCCAGTCTTCTGGTGACTCATCTCGCGTCCACACCAGCAAAGCGTTAGTATAAGCATCAATAGCATTTTTTAATGGCTTTGCATCATCCAGCATGCGACCTAGTGCCTGGCATGCTGTGCCTAGATTATACTGTGTGGCTGCCCATTCAAGGGATGACTCATCCTGATTAAACTCTTCCAGCGCATTTTTGAAACACTGAATCGCCTTTTCATACGATGCCTCATCTCTCTGCTGTTGCCCGAGTCCTGCAAGAATATTGCCCAGGCTATTCTGTTTTGCAGCCCAGCTTGCTGCATCCTGCGTACGATATTCGTCTGTCAGGGCAGCTTCAAGTGCCTCACGCATACTCTCAAAAATATTAGTACTAAAACTTCGCTGTTCAAAATTACCCCTGGTGTGAAGAAAGTTATCTGCTGTAGTGACCTGGGTATCCGGCGTAGCTGCTTCGACTAACTCTTCACTTAACATGCCCAACGAGTTTGCTACTGCACGTTCTAAGGCCCTGTTATCCGGGTACAGGATATATGTATTTGAGAATTTCATTCTGCCCGTTCGAGTATGTCGTTTAAATCCGGGTCAGCATCAACAGCGCCACCAAGATCAATTTCTTCATCAGTGGCTTCACGTATCGTCAAAACTTTCAGCACGAAAGTGACGTCTCTGCCACACAATGGGTTATTACCATCAACAGTTAATGTTTTGTCATCAAAGCGAGTAACAATAAAACTTCTGGGTTCACCCTTTTCATTTTCCATGGTGATGGTCATACCAATTTCACGGTA
The DNA here is from genome assembly GCA_033791885.1 of Gammaproteobacteria bacterium. Lineage (GTDB taxonomy): Bacteria > Pseudomonadota > Gammaproteobacteria > BMS3Bbin11 > BMS3Bbin11 > BMS3Bbin11. The sequence goes on from JASJFV010000024.1 coordinate 20,549, forward strand.
TTCCTCTGGCACATTTTCAATGTTATCGGTAAATACCAATGACTCATCACGCTCACCATATAAAACTCTGGTGTCAATCGGCACATCAATGATATCGCCGACTTTTTTACCATAAAGGTGTTTGGTCACTTCTTTTGACATGACATCGTTGACCCCATGCACATAACCAATTGGGTAATCAACGGTAACAAGTACATCGCCGGTTTTGTCATCGACGACTTTATAATTTAGTTCGACGAATTTTTCGTCTTCAATTGTATCTGACATATCTAATAAAGCCTGTTTTAGCTGTTCCTGTCCTACATTGTCCTAATTCTAAAACAATGTAGCACCAAAAATTTTTACCTTGTCTACTTCATAACCAAGCACCAGTCTTCCCAGCCATTCACCTTTATCTTTTTTATTAATCACTTTATAAAGAACGGTGACGTGTTCGCCACGGCGTATCATGCCAAGATAGGAATACTCTTCTGACAGGTTTTTTGCCAAATCGCTTCTCGCAAACTGCTTACCCATTTCAACTTCATTCGCGCCTTTCATAAACGATGCCGAGAAGTTACGGGTGAACGCACCATAGTTTCCTTCATTCGAGTATTTCACCAGGTCTGCCCACATTGGATGGGCTTGCTCTAATATCTCTTCATCTGTTTTTTCAATAATATTCATTAAGCAATCTCATATTCTTTAAACAATTTTTATTAAAAAACACAATGGTTTTCAAAATTTTCTACAACTGTAATTATCCCACTCTATAATAAAAGATAAAAAAAGGACCAACACTAAACATGCTGGTCCTTTTTTACACAAACAACTTAAAGCAAATATTGTTACCTAGAGTGATTTACAAGACTAGCAAATCAAGCCTGTATTTGCTTAGTGATGACCTTCTGCTTTCAGTTTAGCCAGGTCTTTGTCCTCGATGTCACCTACGAGGTGGTACAGAGGCGCTTTTTCCATCGTGTACTCACCTGTCTTAGGATCACGACGAGAAACTGTCAGTACATGCCAGTTTTTATCATCCAGTTTCATAGCATCACCACGGTAGTAATAACCAGGCCAACGAGTTTCCTTACGGAACAACGTATGCTGGAATACACTCTCAGAAGTAAGGTAACGGTGCTTCAATTCCCATGCACGTAGTAGCTCATG
>JASJFV010000025.1:0-9114 GCA_033791885.1 Gammaproteobacteria bacterium
ATGATGAAAACAATAATCAGTCTGCCGAGCATAACTCTTCCTCCAGTTTTGTCTGCAAAAGGCGCGTGGTAGGACCTGGTTGGTATTTTTTATCGTCAAAACTGGCTACTGGCCAGATGCCGATCAAGCTGTTGGAGAGAAATAATTCATCGCTATTTTCCAGGTCTTGCAGACCAAGTTCACACTGCTCCACATTAATTCCGTTTTTTTCTGCCAGTAACATGATTCTGCCACGGCAAATCCCTTCAATACCGTTTTGCTCAAGGCACGGTGTCAGCAATCGGCCCTGCTGGCAGACAAACAAGTTGCTCATACTGCCTTCGATGACCCTGTCATCGCTATCCAGCATCAGTCCCTCCTCCCATCCTTCAGCCTGGCATTCCATCCTGGCCAGTACCTGTTCCAGCCTGTTGAGGTGCTTGATGCCCGATAATTGCTGACACCCTGTGATACGTTGTTTGCAAACACCCAGTATGATGCCCTGCTCTGATTTTGCCTGGTGCCTGAAGCCGGACGTCATAGATAACACCCGGTTCGGTATTGTGTCTGCTGGAGCGGCATAGCCACTAGTGGAGTTTCCTCGCGTAACAATGATTTTTAGTGTACCCGACGGACAATCTGCCAGTAATTTGTTGGCTTCCAGTCGTAATATCTCGACATCAGGAATTATGCTGAACTGCAAACGACGGCAACCATCAAGCAAGCGGTCAATATGCTGTTGCCACCAGATGGGCTTTCCTTCATGCACCCTGAGAGTTTCGAAAACCCCGTCACCAAACTGCAGCCCGCGGTCTGTGATATCTATGGAACCCGACTCCTGACCATTAATGAGAGTCTTTGTGGTTAGATTATTCATATTCAGGATAGTCTGCTTCAAATATTCTGTACATCCCCAATGCCTTGGAACGAGTTTCACCAAGCTCCCTTTGAGGATCGGAATCAGCCACAATTCCCGCCCCGGCACGGAAGATGTAACGGTCATCATGGTGGGTGATTGTTCTGATGAGAATGTTTAAATCCATATCACCATTGTTGCACAGATAGCCGACTGAACCTGTGTAGGCATCACGTGCCTCCGCCTCCAGCTCAGCAATAATTTCCATGCAGCGCACCTTCGGGCAACCTGTGATGGTACCCCCGGGGAACACCGCACGAATAATATCACCCGGTGAAATACCGGCTCTTAACTCGCCACTAACATCAGAAACGATGTGGTGCACATGAGCATAAGTTTCCAGCACCATCAGGTCACCGACCTGAATTGTACCCGGCCGGCAGATGCGCCCCAGGTCATTGCGCTCCAGGTCGACCAGCATTATATGTTCGGCACGTTCTTTGGGATGCAACAGCAACTCAGCAGAGAGTTTATTATCTGTATCCTGGTCTTCACTACGCGGATAGGTCCCGGCAATTGGGCGTGTACGGACAACACCCCGTCGCCGTTCCAGCAAACGCTCAGGGGATGATGAGAGCAGTGTCGTACTCTCATCCAACCGCACCCAGGCAGCAAAAGGTGACGGATTGGAGATCCGCAATCGGCGCCAGGCATCCGCCACCGGCAGTTTAGTATCGCAGTCAGTGTGCCAGCGACGCGATAGATTAACCTGGAACACGTCACCGTCACGGATATACTCTTTTACCTGCTCCACGCTGCCGAGGTAGCGCTCACCCTCTTCTTCTTCAATATTACAGTCTGGATGGCCACCTTCCGGCTGCACAGGACGTATTTTGTCTGTTAGCAGCTGAACATCCTGAATAATTTCATCCAGCAATTCACTGGCATTCTCACCGCTAGCAAAGACATAGTCTTCTCCCAATTGTTTATCACGCACAATACCGGCAGGTATCTCAGTCATTATTGCACGCGGTAGTTCAGGCTGATGCAGTGATGACTGAAGCACAGGCTCTATTTCAGCTGCCAGTTCGTAGCCAAGATAGAGGAACCAGCCACCAGTGAAGGGTAGATCATTTACAGGAGATTCATCATTTAAACTGGATGCATCGTATTTGGACTGTTTATAGATGGAATCAAGCTGGTCGAGAAAGGGCTCTTGTGCATGCTCTTTTCCATTCAGCAGTAGACAGCCGTCTGCACCACAGACAAGTTGCATACCAGGAAAGGCAAACAGGATATCATAGCGCCCGAGATCCGTTGCCTCGCCGCTATTTTCCAGCAGGTAGGGATAATGTTTGGGAAATCGTTCTGCCAGGTCGAATAAATCAGGGCAGTTGACAAGTTGTCGTATCACACAGGGTGATGGCAAGGGATTTATGGCTCAGGATATGCGTTTCATGATCAGCGTGCCATTGGTACCACCAAATCCGAAAGAATTTGACATGGCGACATCAATTTTCATTTCTCTCGCCGTACCCGGCACATAATCCAGGTCACACTCCGGGTCTGGGTCATCAAGATTTATCGTAGGCGGCACAACCTGATGCTTTACTGCCAATGTGGCATAGACAGCTTCGATTGCCCCCGCTGCACCCAGCAGGTGACCCGTCATAGATTTTGTTGAGCTAACCGCTACAGTACCGGCATGATCGCCCATTGCCCTCTTCACTGCTTTCGTTTCCGCGACATCACCCAGTGGCGTTGAGGTACCGTGTGCATTGATATAATCGACTTGCGGCGGATTTACACCGGCATTTCGCATAGCATTATCCATGCAGCGTGCTGCACCTTCACCATCCGGCACCGGGCTGGTCATATGATAAGCATCACCGCTGAGTCCAAATCCCGCCAGTTCAGCATAAATCTTTGCACCACGTTTGCGGGCATGTTCATATTCTTCAAGCACCAATACAGCTGCCCCTTCGCCCATGACAAAACCGTCGCGTGCTTTGTCCCACGGTCGTGAAGCTCCCTGGGGATCGTCGTTTCGTGTGCTTAAGGTTTTTGCATTACCAAAACCGGCCATCGCGGTCGGCGTAATTGAGCTTTCAGCACCACCAGCGAACATGACATCGGCGTCGCCGTATTCGATTAACCTGCCTGCATCTCCAATAGAATGGGTTCCTGTTGCGCAGGCCGTGACTATTGCGAGATTCGGACCTTTAGCGCCGAGAGAGATAGACAGGTTGCCGGATATCATGTTGATAATACTGCTGGGAATATAAAAAGGGGAAATACGTCGCGGGCCACGGTCAAACAATGTCTTTGTCTGAGTTTCGATCGTTGTCAGTCCACCAATACCCGCCCCTATATGTACACCTACTCGAGGGGCATTCTCATCAGTAATTTCAAGCCCGGAATCTGCCATTGCATCCAGCCCGGCAGCCATGCCAAGCTGTATGAAACGGTCCATTTTGCGACAGGACTTTTTATCCATCCAGTTTTCCGGATTAAAATCCAGTATCTGTCCGGCAATTGATGCCGGCATCCCTGTTGTATCAAAACTGTCAATACTGCTGATTCCACTCTTGCCGGCAATAATATTCTGCCAGTTGGCTTCCAGCCCCAATCCAACAGGCGAATGAATTCCTATACCAGTAATGACAACACGACGCTTACTCACTTGATTTCTCTCGGAATAATTAGACTTCTAATACACATTAATCAGAAAAAAAGCCGCCGTCCAAAAGGAGCAGCGGCTTTTCTCTAATCTTTTTAACTAGCTGGTAGCAGCATTAATGTGGTCGACTGCCTGCTGTACCGTAGTGATCTTCTCAGCTTCATCATCTGGAATCTCAAGGTCGAATTCTTCTTCAAGAGCCATCACAAGTTCAACAGTGTCGAGTGAATCTGCGCCCAGATCATCGACAAAGGAAGATGTATTGGAAATTTGATCTTCACTAGTACTGAGTTGCTCAGCAACAATTTTCTTGACGCGTTCTTCAACACTACTCATTTTATTTTTTTCCTCTGTAAAAAAACTGTAATTATGACAAAAATATTCGGTATCCCATTGATACCATATTTGTAATTGGCAGTCCAACCGGGAGTGCCTGATAACAGGGTATTCTACCCCATATACATGCCACCGTTTACATGTATTTCTGTACCGGTGATATAAGATGCATCATCAGAAGCCAGAAATAACACTGCTGCGGCTATATCTTCGGCAGTACCGAGGCGTGAAAGCGGTATATCCTTGATCAATTTCTCGCGCTGTTCTTCTGGCAGTGCCCGTGTCATGTCAGTATCGATGAACCCCGGAGCAACCGTATTCACCGTAATATTTCGCGATGCTACTTCACGTGCCATCGCCCTGCTGAAACCAGCCACACCGGCTTTTGCGGCCGAGTAATTGGCCTGGCCCGGGTTGCCAGTTGCGCCGACTACCGAGGTAACACTGATAATCCGACCTTGCTTGGCTTTCATCATGCCGCGCAACACTGCCTTGCTCATGCGATAGACAGATGACAGGTTGGTATCCATTATGGCCTGCCATTCGTCTTCTTTCATACGCATCAGCAGGTTATCCCGGGTAATTCCAGCATTGTTGACGAGGATAGTTGGCGCACCTCTGAGATCAGTGCAGGTCTTAAGAACGTCATCAATAGATTCCTGCGAGGTGACATTCAGGACTAAACCTGCACCATCATAACCTGCTGCTTTAAGACGTGCGTCGATAGCCGATGCGCCGTTTTCGCTGGTTGCCGTGCCGATAACAAAGGCACCGTTAGCTGCCAGGCTATCTGCAATTGCTGCGCCTATACCTCTTGAGGCACCGGTTACCAGAGCAATCTTGCCTTCAAGTTTCATTATTCAGTCTCCATTGCGAAATTAATTGAATCCATTGTAATCAATGGGATACAGCCCATATCTCGATTAATTCGCTTGTTTAGTCCGCACAGAACCTTACCCGGGCCGCACTCAAATAGCTGCGCTACTCCCATTTCATTCATGCTGTTAATTGTTTCAACCCAGCGCACAGGTTCAGATATCTGCCGCGCCAGCAACTGGCGAATGTTATCTTCATCACTTGCAGCCTGCACATTTACGTTATGGATAACCGGAGTCCGGGGCTGAGATATTGCTACTTCTTTCAGTCTTTCAGCCATGCGATCAGAGGCTGGCTGCATCAAGGCACAATGTGAAGGCACGCTTACCGGTAACGGGAGCGCTCGTTTAGCTCCTGCAGCCTTGGCATTCTCGAGCAGGCGCCCAACTGCAGTGGCGCTGCCTGCAACGACTACCTGTCCTGGTGCATTGTAATTAACCGCCTGCAGAACCTCACCGGCGGCGCTGGCCTGGCAAAGATTTCTAACGTCCTCATCATCCAGTCCGAGGACAGCTGCCATCGCACCTTCGCCTTCCGGTACTGCTTGCTGCATGAAACGTGCACGATCTGAAACCAGCGAAACAGCATCTGTAAATTCCAGCGCGCCAGCACATACCAGGGCGCTATATTCACCGAGACTGTGGCCAGCCATGACAGAGGGTGCTGCACCACCAGCTTCCAGCCAGGCGCGCCAACTGGCAACACCTGCCGTTAACATGGCAGGCTGGGTGTATTCAGTCGAATTTAGTTTCTCGGCCGGCCCTTCCGTTACAAGTGCCCATAAGTCATAGCCGAGAACTGCTGATGCTTCGGAAAAGGTATCCTGGATCACAGTGCTGGATTCCGCCAGTGAATTCATCATACCGATAGACTGTGAACCCTGCCCCGGAAATATAAATGCTGTAGTCATAATGCTTTATGCCTTTTTTAACTTAAAACTTAAAACTTAAAACTTAAAACTTAAAACTTGAAACTTGAAACTTTTTCTATCACATCTTTAGCAAGACAGATCCCCATGTGAAACCACCACCAAATGCCTCCAGCATGACAGTCTCACCCGGTTTTATTCGTCCATCACGTACAGCCTCATCTAAAGCAAGAGGAACCGACGCGGCTGATGTATTGCCATGACGATCCACTGTGACAACCACATTGTCCAGCGACATGCCGAGTTTTTTTGCCGTGGCATTGATGATGCGGATGTTGGCCTGGTGCGGCACCAGCCAGTCAATATCCGACTTTTTCATATTGTTGTGCTCAAGTGTCTCGTCAACTATCCTGCCTAAGGTGTTGACTGCCATACGAAAGACTTCATTTCCTTTCATTTCGACATAGGCATTGCCTTCTATAACATCCTGGTAATTCTTAGAGACGCCTGTCGGCACGTGCAGAAGACTCTTGAACTGGCCATCTGAGTGAATATGCGTTGATATGATGCCTGGCTCATCAGATGCCTTGATTATTACGGCACCTGCTCCATCGCCGAACAAAATGCTGGTACCCCGATCTGTCCAGTCGATAATACGCGAAATAGTTTCTGAACCAACAACCAGTGCACATTTCGAACTGCCACTTTTGATGAATTTGTCGGCAACTGCCAGCGCATAGACAAACCCGGTACAAACCGCCTGTATATCAAATGCGGGACTACCGTGTATGCCCAGTTTTTCCTGCAGAAGACAGGCAGTTGATGGAAAAATCAGATCGGGTGTAGTGGTCGCGACGATAATCAGGTCGATGTCGGAATGGCTAATGCCAGCACTCTCCAGTGCCTTACGTGATGCTTCAAAAGCCATATCACAGGTTGTTTCACCTTCAGCAGCAATATGACGTTCTTTTATCCCTGTGCGTGCAACTATCCATTCGTCACTGGTCTCGACCATATTTTCGAGATCAGCGTTGGTCAGGGTCTTTTTAGGAAGATACCCCCCTGTTCCGATAATCTTCGAATAAATTATAGCTGTTTCACTCATTAATTTTTACTTGTCCCATTAGACTCACTTTGACTGATTGTTGAAATCAGTGGAGGCCAATACTTTTGTTATCTCATCGGTAACCCGGTGCTCTGCTTCGCGGTAACCTTCATTTATGGCCTGGCTGTAGGCGTAGACATCAGCACTGCCATGGCTTTTAATAACTATGCCACCGAGTCCCAGTAATGTCGCGCCGTTATAACGTCGATTATCAAGGCGACTTCGCAACGCTTTAATCACCGGCATTGCCACAAGTCCGGCCAATTTCGTCAGGAAGTTTTTACTAAATTCTTCCTTCATCGTAGAAGTGATCATTTGCGCCAGGCCTTCCATGGTTTTCAGCGACACATTACCGACAAAACCATCACAAGCTATTACATCGAGGTCTGCGGTGAAGATATCATCACCTTCTACGAAACCAACGTAGTTAACCGGACTGTTTTTAAGTAATTCTGCGGCAGCTTTGACAGTTTCATTACCTTTAACATCTTCGTGACCAATGTTTAGCAAGCCAACTCTTGGCGCATCTATCCCCTCAATTGACTGAACAAGGATAGAACCCATTATTCCGAATTGCTGAAGAACTTCTGGAGGGCTGTCGACATTGGCACCGAGATCCAGCAAATGGACATGACCATGCATGGTCGGTATGGCGGTAATAATGGCGGGTCGACTGATACCTGGCAGGGTTTTCAGGACAAATCGAGCGGTTGCCATCAAGGCACCAGTGTTACCTGCGCTAATGCAGGCATCTGCACGACCTTCCTTTACCAGGTTGATAGCAACTCGCATGGAAGAATCTTTCTTCCCACGCATTGCGCTTGCCGGTGATTCATCCATACCGACGATCTGCGTCGCGTTATGTATGCTGAGCCGTACAGATTCGCTGGACTTGTTTGCTATCAGTTCGTCTTTCAACGCTTCCTGCTGGCCTACCAGGATAACTGACAGGTCGGAGTGCGTAGCTAAAGCAGTTAATGCAGCGGGTATAGTGACGGAAACCCCATGATCACCGCCATGTGCATCAATGGCTATCGTAATTTTCACGATTTTCCCCGACTGTTCCGGCTCGCCGGGGCTACTAATCTGCGTCAGTGTCGACGAGCTTGCGTCCTTTATAGAACCCATCAGCAGTGATATGGTGGCGGCGGTGTGTTTCACCGGTTACCGGGTCAGTAGTCAGTGCTGGATTGCTGAGGCTGTCATGCGAGCGACGCATGCCGCGCCTTGAAGGTGTCTTGCGACTTTTTTGTACTGCCATTGGATTAATCCTGTCTGTGCTGTATATCGGCCATCAACTACGCACTAGCAAAACCGCGCGGTGACGGACAATTCAATTAATAAAATTAAACCGCGCAATGATACGGATTCAGGCCGTTTGTGTCAAAGTGAATATGGCTATTCCCTGCTACAATGGTTTACGCCGAAATTGCTAGAAATCAGTGAGTTATCTGGTTTTAATTGGTGTATGTTTATAGCATTGGTCATAATAGTGACATGCCCACGCATTATATTTTTCTTAACATTGTCATTATTCTGCTAACAGCACGTCTTTTTGGCGAGATTGCCAGTCGAATAAAGATTCCCCCAGTCGTCGGTGAACTGATGGCAGGCATCGTTCTGGGACCCAGCCTGCTTGGCCTGATTGAGCCCGATGAGGTACTGCACCTGCTGGCAGAAATCGGCATCATCATGCTGCTGTTTGAGGTTGGACTGGATACCGATGTCAGCAAACTTGTGCGGGCCGGCAGCAAGGCCGTAGTTGTCGCATTCAGCGGATTCATCCTGCCTTTCGTACTTGGTTACCTGGTCAGTTTTTATATTTTCCAGCAACCTCTACTGGTTTCACTGTTTATTGGCGGAACACTGACAGCTACAAGCATAGGTATTACATTACGAGTACTGGGTGATCTGAAACGTAAATCCAGCCCTGAGGCGCAAATTGTACTAGGTGCGGCTGTCATTGATGATGTGCTGGGTGTCGTTCTGCTGTCTTTGCTGTATGAGTTCTCCACCGGTGGAGGTATCAACCTGGTCAACGCCAGCAAGATTCTTCTTTTTATCGGGATTTTCTTCCTTGTTGCGCCTGTTCTGGCCAAATCGATCTCACTGCTGATTAAACGTTTTGAAAGTGTCAGCGAGATACCCGGCATGATTCCCGTGACTATGGTCTCGCTGGTACTGTTCTTTGCCTGGTTGGCACATAGCATTGGAGCACCAGAACTGATGGGCGGGTTTGCTGCCGGCCTTGCACTTTCCAGGCGCTTTTTCCTGCCATTTGGCATAGCCATCAGCAATGACCCCATATTTGCTCGCCGTATTGAAATCCACATGAAGCCGATAATCCAGTTGTTAACACCTATCTTCTTTGTCGTGGTTGGGCTGTCACTGGATCTTTCGTCTATCAACTGGGG
>JASJFV010000026.1:0-13887 GCA_033791885.1 Gammaproteobacteria bacterium
CGGTAGTACTGCTAGCTTCCCTGCCCGGCCTGTATATTTACCTGTCACAGTCCAGCAACAGGACCCTGCTGAAAGATGCTGAAGGTAGTAAGTTGGGTTAAGTATGACGTTATATGTTTTACGTTTTACGTTTTACGTAACCCGTAATACCTAAAACATTATTCTTCATTTTTAAAACGAAGACTCTGGCCCGTTTAAAAATGCCACCTCCTCTTCTGTCGATGTACGACCCAGGATGGAATTGCGATGTGGGTAACGTCCAAAGCGGTCGATTATGGCCTTGTGCTTTTTCTCAAAATCCAGGTTAAATTCGAGCCCTGGCTGGCTATATAATTCCAGTGCTGTTTCATGGATCAGTGCTGATTCGCTATGCATCAGCGGCATATAGAGAAAACTCTTCTGTGTTGGTGTCAGTCCATTGTCTACCTGGTTTGCAACAGCTTCCTGCACCAGTATTACAGCCATGTTGTCGGTTGCAAAGGCTTGAGGAGAATCACGAAACATATTTCGTGGAAACTGGTCCAGTACAATGATCTCGGCTAGCCAGCCCAGGGCATCCTGACGCCATTCAAAAAGCTCACATTTTGCAGCTTGTTGATAGATATCAGTAAACCGCTCACGAATAATCTGGTCGAAGGCCTCATCCTTTTTCCACCAGCTCTCAGGCTCTATTTTTTCAAACCAGAAATTAATAATTTCAGGATACGTTGTCATGCGACCTCCATCACGGAATTTACCGCCTGCTGCCAGTCAGCTGATTGCCGTATGCTGTTAGAGATCTGAATTTTCGGTACGAAGGCATCCAGTCTTTCACCGGGTAATAAAAGATTGCCCGATGACAGACCATCAATGACCTCATCCAGTGCTGGTGTATCATTACAAATAAGCACCACATCACAACCTGCATTGATTGCTGCTTTAGCCCGATCCAGCGGCCCGCCGACGACTTTTGCGCCAGCCATCGATAGATCATCACTAAATATCAGCCCGCTGAAGCCTAGTTGCTCGCGCAGGACCTGCTCTAGCCAGTATGATGAAAAAGTCGGGGGCTGTTCATCTATCTGCGGGTAAATCACATGTGCTGTCATTATACCTTCAACAGCAGAAGCAATCATTACACGGAAAGGTACCAGGTCATTACTGGATAATTGATCAAAGCTACGTTCATCGACTGGAACCATGTTGTGAGAATCACCCTGGACTGATCCATGGCCAGGGAAATGCTTGGCTGTTGCTGCCATCCCTGCCTTGCGCATGCCAAGCATAAATGACAGGGCCAGTTCACTCGCTATACCCGGGCTGGTATGGAATGCACGGTCACCGATGACATCTGACTGACCGCTATCAAGATCTGCAATCGGAGCAAAGCTGAAATCCACCCCCAGTTCCAGTAGTTCGGAAGCCATTAGCCAGCCTGCTGTTGAACATTGTTCCAGCGCGCGGGCAGGATCATTATCGAACATATCGCCATAGCAGCGCATTGCAGGTAAATGGGTAAAACCTTCGCGAAAGCGCTGCACCCTGCCCCCTTCGTGATCGACTGCGATTAATAAAGGCGGTTCACGCAGATCATGAATTTGCATGGTCAGGTTCTGTAATTGCTCAGCTGACTCATAATTTCTCGAAAACAGGATTACTGATCCTATCGCCGGGTGACACAGTCGCTGCTTTTACTCATGGTTCAGTTCAAGTCCAGATATATCGGCCATTACAGGGCCACGAGGGAGGTGTTTGGCTTTTTTTAACATAGTAATCTCAGTTAATAATTGTGACGATGGTACCAGGGACGACGTGATCATAGAGCTGTATAAGTTCACTGTTGCACATTCGTATACAGCCATGCGATACAGGCCTGCCTATCTGCTCTTCATATGGCGTGCCGTGTATGTAAATAAAACGGCGCATAGTATCAACATCACCCAGACGATTAAAACGAGTCTCCAGTCCACTCAACCAGAGTATCCGGGTTAAGATCCAGTCACGTTCAGGCTCAGCCTGAGCAAGCTGGGGAGACCATATTTCCCCGCTAGGCCGACGCCCGACAAAAACAGTACCGGTCTCGCAACCTGCACCGATCATGGCACGAATAATATGCCTGCCACGTGGAGTGCATTCACTGCCAGTTTCTTCACCGGGACCATTTTTTGCTGTTGAGATTGAATAGCCGTACAACAACTCGTCATGCTTGAATAATTCCAGCCTTTGTTGAGGAATGGAAACGACTATTTCAACAGTAGTATCGTCTGCACAGCCTACGTTGCTAGAACGGTTCATTTCAGACGAGGCTTGATCTCTGCCAACAGACCTTCTGAGGCATCCTCTATCAGGTCAAGTACATGTTCAAAACCCAGGTGCCCACCGTAATAAGGGTCGGGAACTTCAGATTCACTGCGTTGCGGAGCGTAATCGAGGAAGAGTTTTATCTTGTGGATCTCTTCCGCCGGCGCCATTTCTCGTAAATGATATTCATTTGACTGGTCCATCGCCAGGACATAGTCAAAAATATAGAAGTCACCTGCGTCTACACGCCTGCCTACCAGGTTACTCATGTCAATACCGCGCCGGCTGGCTGCCTCCTGAGCCCTGGTATCAGGAGGTGATCCGACATGGTAAGCATGTGTGCCTGCAGAATCGATTTCGATCAGCTCATGCAAACCCTGTTCTTCAACAATTTTTCGGAAAACCCCTTCTGCACTTGGGGAACGGCATATGTTACCGAGACAAACGAACAATACTTTAATCATGTTGGTTAAGGTCCTGCTGGTTCAGATAGTCTGTATAATTTACCAATGCGTAAGTTGAGACCATTATTTTCAAAAACAAGATCAAAAAGCAATTACAATAAAAACGCAAATACAAATACTCAATATCATGTCTGCAGATAACCTGAATAGCAATCTATCACATTCGGGATTAACAGAGATGTCCGAATGATTTATTATTGTACTCAATAGCTTTTATGAGTGGCACACAATGACTGAAAAACTACCAATAAGCGTCAATGAATTGCGTGCAATGATAGGCATGCAGGTTTGTTACCAGGGTCAGCATGGAACAATTATTGAAGTTCTTGAAGACGGTCCATCACTGGTTATGCAAACTACCGGCACCGAATCGATCCAGAGAAACCTGCATGGTCATCCTACCCGCGTCAGTCCTCACACCATGACTGTGCGTGTTTTGAGTGAGAATGGCACCGCCCTGCACAAGGAGTTTCTTGATCTGGACCTGGATGAGTAAAACCCACTTATTACGATTTTGAAACGTAATACTTAATACGTAACACTATTTTTTTCAAACTTCGAATAAAGCCCTGACCCGCTGCAAGTCGTCCGGAGTATCTACCCCATGGCCTGGATCATCGGTCGTTTCCATCACTGTGATTTTACCGCCGTACCACAGCACTCGTAATTGCTCGAGAGCCTCAACATGCTCCAGGCTGCAGGGTGAAAACTGAGTGAATTCTGCCAGAAAACCGCAGCGATAAGCATAAAGCCCTATATGTCGAAACACCCTGTGTTCGTGTTCACTTGTCACATCTCGTAAAAACGGTATCGATGCGCGGCTGAAATAGAGTGCATGATTAAAGCGATCTGTCACCACCTTGACAATATTCGTATCACTATACTGGGCGGGGTCATGCATCCTTACGCAAGAGGTTGCTACAACTGCATGCTTATCATTTTTCAGGGTTTCTGCTACCTGTGAAATTAGCGAGGCGGGCATCATCGGTTCATCGCCCTGAAGGTTAATCACCAGGTCATCATCGTGCAACCCAATGATCTGAGCAGCTTCGGCCAGCCTGTCGGTGCCAGAAACGTGCCGGTCATTAGTAAGGCAGGCATTGCCTCCAAACTCCCTGACGACTTCTTCCACGCGTAAATTGTCTGTCGCAACCGTTACACTCGCTGCACCTGACTCTTCCGCACGCTCATACACATGCTGGATCATTGGTTTACCAGCGATATCGAGTAGAGGCTTACCCGGTAATCTTGTAGACTCGAAACGAGCAGGAATAATTATATGAAAAGTCATCATTATCAGTTAGGTAGGATCTATTCTTTAAGTATATTATCTTACACTACATGTCCTGTATCAGGGTTTACTTTAAGTATCTGGCCGATAAAACCTGATAACTGAGACATGCAGACTAGTCTATTAGTCTTGCTTCATTCTCCAGCATTACCGGTATATCATCTCGAATGGGAAATGCCAGTCGGTCGACTTTACAGATTAATTCAGCATTTTCTCGATCATATTCCAGAGGCCCTTTACATAAGGGGCAAACCAGGATTTCCAGCAGTTTTTTATCCATTAGCATTGATCTCCATAATTTTATTCATAACTATTTCTAGTATACCTTCATCGACCTCCACACTAACAGTCACAGCCCAACAATGACGGTTAACGAATTCTTTACACTTCACCGCATCTTTCTCTGTCATTAGAACTGGAAGACCATCTGGAAATGACAGATCGGCAGGACTGTAGTCATAGTGATCGGGAAAAGGATGCGGAATAACCTCTAATCCGGCAACGCGCAAACTGCTGAAAAAACCTTCCGGATTTCCAATTCCGGCGACGGCATGAACCGGAGACTTCCAGAAGGCGCTTAATGGTAAACGCATCGCCGGGTTGTCCAGCCTTGCACATTCACCTGACAGCAGATTCATAAAATGCGGTGTCAATGCAGAATTCTGCTTTCGACTGATAACGACATCGATACTCTTTAGTCGACCTGCACCTTCTCGCAGCGGACCGGCAGGTAAACAAAATCCATTTCCAGCAATTCGGTCTGATGTGATGACAGCAAGCTCGAGGTCCCGACCCAGCGCCAGGTGCTGTAAGCCGTCATCCGAGATGATAACGTCACAAAGATTGCGCTCAACCAGCCAGTTAGCAGCAGCAACACGGTCAGGATCAATGACTACAGGGCAGCCCAGGTTGCGAGCTATCATCACTGGTTCATCGCCTGCCAGTGCTGCGGGCGAATCGGCCTGAACAAGCAGAGGAAAATTAGTTGCCCTGCCACCATAGCCACGGGAAATAACGGCTGGTCGCATTCCCTTTCTCGCCAGCTGATTTGCGATCCAGATAACCAGCGGTGTTTTACCTGTACCGCCTACTGATAAATTGCCGACGACAATGACAGGCCGTGCAATACGATGCGTTTTCAACAAACCCGATTCATAGGCTTCGCGCCGCAACGACATAATGACGCAATAAAGCAGCGACAGAGGTAGCATCAGCCACGCATAAATGCCCTTTTTCTGCCATTGAGACTGTAGCCAAATTGAAAAGCTCACAGTTTCACCTGTCTGCCAGGATCGGCGAGAAATCGCACTTGAACAAGTAATTGCTAGTCTTCTGTTGAGTCATCCTGCACAGTATTTTCATCAATATCTGTAAAATTACGCTGATGCAGTTCAGCATAAGCACCATTTTTACTCAATAAGGCCTCGTGTGTGCCTTGCTCCAGAATCCTGCCTTGATGCAAAACAATAATCTTGTCTGCATGTTCAATAGTGCTGAGCCGGTGAGCAATCACAATGGTTGATCTTTTTTCCATCAGATGCTGCATGGCTTCCTGGACATGCCGCTCAGAACGCGTGTCCAGTGCAGATGTGGCTTCGTCCAGCACCAGAATCGGTGCATCCTTGTAGATAGCACGGGCAATTGCTATCCGCTGACGCTGGCCGCCAGACAGACGCACGCCCTGTTCTCCAATCTGCGAATCAAAACCTTGAGCCAACCCATCGACGAACTCTTGCACAGTCGCCGCATCGGCCGCCTTTAACAGTAATTCTTCTGAAAATGCCCCTTCACATCCATAAGTGATATTTTCAGCCAGCGTACCATCAAACAGAATTGTTTCCTGAGGCACGATTGCCAGTTGTTTACGCAACTCTTTCAGGCTCAGGGTAGTGACATCTACACCATCGATCAGTATCTGGCCCTGTTGTGGATTATAAAAACGGGCAACTAACGAGGCGACGGTGGATTTCCCGCTGCCGGAGGCACCCACCAGTGCGACAACCTCGCCAGGTGCGATATCAAAGGAAATATCTTCAAGCACCGGTGCATCATCCGGATGGTAGCTGAAACTAACATGCTTGAATTCAACATGTCCTTTTATCGAATCCAGCGTACCTGAACCAGAATCGGTTTCCTCCTGCTCATCCATCAGCATAAACACGCTTTGTGCTGCAGCAATGCCTGTCTGTACCGGTTCATTTATCTTGGTCAGGCGCCTAATAGGTGGCATCAGCAGTAACACAGCTGTCAGAAAGGCGACAAATGAGCCGACAGTCGCTGATTCCTGGTCTGCGCGCGAAAGCATAAAAATAATAAGACCTGCCAGCGAAAAAGCAATAAAAAGTTCAACCACAGGAATTGCCATAGCCGACACCGTGGCCTTGCGTAAATACTGCTGCCTGTTATCTTCATTAGCCTGTTCAAAATAGCGGGTTTCCTTTTCATGCCCGCCGTATGTTTTGAGTATTCTCTGTCCCTCTATGGCTTCTTTGGCCACATGGGCAATATGTCCCATCGAAGATTGTATCGAGGTGCTGACAGCACGAAATCGTTTGCTCATAAACCGTACAAACAACGCCACCACCGGCCCGATGACAAGAAATATAAGTGTCAGAACCCAGTCCAGATAGACCAGGTATAGCAACAGCAGAATTACCGTCAGGCCATCTTTCACCACTGTTGTCAGCGCACTGGTAGCGGCGGTTGCTACCTGCTCAACATCGTAGATCAGCTTGGCTACCAGTTTGGCAGAATGATTGTCATCAAAAAATGCCGTAGGCAGATGAATCATGCGCTGGAACATTTCACGTCGAATATCGAAAATAACCCGGCGCCCGACCCAGTAGATACCGAATTGTGAAGCAAAGGTGGCTATTCCACGAACAACAAACAGCAGGATCAGATAAACCGGGATCATTCTTATATAGGTGGAATCCTTGGCGATAAACCCCTGGTCCGTGATTCCCTTGATCAGGTATGGCAGGCCGGGCTGGGTTGCAGCAACGACTATCATGCCGATAATGGCAAAGAAAAATACTTTGCGGTAGGGTTTAACATACCCTAGCAGCCGTCTGTAGAGCATCCAGCCGTTGTAAGGATCTTCAGAGGATGCTGAGGATGTAGACACTGAAATCAGCCGTCTCCAGACGGTGACTCAGTAGCAAAAGTTATTCGTGTAAGACCAAGTCGCCCTGCCACAGACAGGGCACGAATTACCGCCTCGTGTGGCGTTTTTTTGTCTGCACGGACAATCACAACCACCTCGTCCTTGTCCTGATTTTCTGCCGCATTCCTGATCACCCGCTGCAATGCGTCTGCACTCGTATTAAGAACCTGACGAGCAGCTGCATCATCCGGCCCTTTTACCGCGTAAACGCCCAGTGCGCTGATTTCAATCACCAGTTGCGGGACTTTTTCCGTACTGGCGTCTTCCGCCTGTGCTTCCGGCAACTGAATTTTCAGCTGAGATTCTTTGGTGAAGGTGGTAGACACCATAAAAAAGATCAACAGCAGGAAAACAATATCGATCAATGGCGTCAAATTGATCTGTAGTTCATCATCATCTGTTGAGTTTTTGAATTTCATTGCTAAACGCCTGCCGTCTCAGTACTCACGGTCACCCTGAATGATTTCCACCAGCTTGATAGACTGCTGTTCCATCGCAACAGTAAGGGAATGTACCTTGCCCTTAAAATAGCGATGAAACATCAGCGCAGGGATACCAATTGCAAGACCCGTTGCTGTTGTAATCAATGCCTTCGAAATGCCGGCAGCCAGTATTGTTGGATCACCGATGCCCTGGGTCATTACTTCTGGAGTTATCGAGGTAAAAACCTGAATCATACCAATCACGGTACCCAGCAATCCCAGTAAGGGAGTGATTGCAGCAATGGTACCGAGGGTGTTCAGATAGCGATCCAGCTCGTGAACGACAATGCTCCCCTCTTCTTCAATGGCTTCCTTCATGATTTCCCTGCCGTGATCACGGTTGACCAGGCCAACAGCAAATAACCTGCCCAGCGGCGATGACTTGACCAGTAGCTTGAGCAGATCATCGCTGACCCGGTTGGCTTTTTCATGATCGAGTACCTGCTGTAATAAATCAGCAGGCGCCACATTACGTTTTTGCAGGGTCCAGAAACGCTCAGCGATGATCGCCAGAGCAATAATTGAACACAACAGTAGCGGCCACATCAACAGGCCACCAGATTGGAAAATTTCTAACAATTGGGTTACATCCGGATAGGTGTTTTATCAGCACGATAATGTATCAAAGAGCGGGGATTTCAGGAAGTCCTACGACCACTTTCCTGCACCTTCTGTCGATTTCTGTCCTATCCCATATTTTCCTGTTTGCTTGCCGCCAGGCCTCAACGATTATACCTTCCTGTACGATACGGGCACTGATTGAGCCGCATTCACCTGTGGCTATGCTTGCTATCCCTCTATCAGCCAGCCGCCTGGTAACAATTTCCGCCGGGTGCTGGTAACGATTCATCCATCCTGCTGGAAACATCACCAGTTGCGGGTCTACAGCATCGATAAAAGTTTCGCTTGATGAAGTTTTGCTGCCGTGATGTGGTGCAACAAGAATGCTGGAAGCCAGCGTGCCCTGGTAACGTGAAAGAACTTCCTGTTCAGATTCTTCTTCTATATCAGCTGGCAATAGAACTGAACCGTATTGTGACTGCACATGTAAAACACACGATGCATTATTTCCTGTCACCATTGCTGTTCTTTGCGGATGCAGGACTCTGAATAATACGCCATCCCATAGCCATTGCAGGCCTGCATGACAGGGTTCACTTTTATTCGACAAGGCACTTTCATTACTGATAAAACGATGGACTTTCATTGCCGCCAGGATCGATTCTGCCCCGCCACTGTGGTCGTTATCACCATGCGAGACAATCATTGTATCCAGTTTACTGACAGAGAAAGATTTTAGTACAGGAACCACCACTGCATCACCTGCATTAAAGCGCCTGCTGAATCGGGCGCCGGTATCAAATAGCAAGGTATGTTTCGCTGTCATAATAATGACGGAAAGCCCCTGGCCAACATCAAGCAGGATCATTCTGAATTCACCGTCACGAAGCATATTTTGAAAAGGCCAGAAAAATACCAGCAGCCCAACCAGCGCCAGTCTTCTTAACTTGAGCCCAGCTGGAATAATGAACATCAGAACTGTAAAGATAACCCCTGCCAGAGCCACCAAAGAATGCTCAGGTGAAAAAGACAATATTTCTGCAGCAGCCAGCAGATAATCTAGCATCAACCAGACATACTGCAGCAGGTATTCCGCCAACTGGAACAGGTACCTGTCAATAATTCCGCTGCCGAAAAGGAGATACGACATACTTGCCAGCAAAACCAGTGGCACTATAAGAAAGCCCACCACAGGAATAGCGATGAGATTCGCCAGCGGACCAGCAAGCGGGATCTGTTGAAAAAATAACAATGATAGCGGCGCCATCATCAAGGACAGTTTCCATTGCAAGCGCATGGCCTTGACTACACCATTTGCAGGCCAGCTGAAGCTTTTCTGACGATACATTAAGGTCAGCAAGATCATCACTACCGCGCCGAAAGACAACCAGAACCCGGCAGACAATATCGACAGGGGATCGAAGATCAGTATCACTATCAAGGTCAATGCAAGAATATTTTCTGGCTGTACTCGTCTATCCAAAATAAGTGAAATAGTGACTATGCTCAGCATTAATAATGCACGCTGAGTAGGAAGAGAAAAACCTGCCAGCAGACTGTAAAATAGCGCAAAGAATAAGGCGGCGATAGCAGCTGCTTTATGCGCAGGATAATAAAGAGGAAATCTGGCCAGGCTGGCGAAGAAAAAGCGAAAGAGTAAAAATGTAATACCTGCCACCAGCCCTACATGCAATCCGGAAATAGCCATCAGGTGTGACGTACCGGTTTTTTGTAGCACCAACCATTGTTGTGTACCAATAGATCGGCGGTCTCCAGTGGCCAGTGCTGAAATTAACCCATGGTATGGCGATTCAGATAGATATTCTTCTATCTGTCTGGCCAGGCGCAGCCTCAGCGTATCAACAGGGACCTGGCGATCAAGTCCGGGCAGGCGATGGTTTGCCGTTAAGCTATCTGCGCGGGTGCTCTTAATGTCTCGAATGTACGCGGTAGCAACGATTTTCTGTTCGAAAAGCCATTTTTCATAGTCAAAACCTGCTGGATTTGAAAAACCATGTGGCGATTTTACCCGCAGCAAGAACCGCCAGGCTTCTCCGGGCTGCGGATCAATGAATTGGCTGCGATAATCACTAACACGAATTTTGCCTGTTATCTGTTTGTCACCTGAAACATCAGACCTGAATACATCAAGATTAAAACGAAGCACTCGTCCATCTCTCTCGGGTAATCCCTCAATATGGCCTTCAACAAGAATATTCTTTCCTGCCAGTGCATGTGGCAGTGATGCCGCTAATTGATGACCTGTGATCAGCCCTGCCCAGGAAAACCCAAGCAGAAAAATTAACGCAGGCAGGCGCCATTTTTTCAGGCCCGGAATAAGCGTGAGCAATGCAGGCAAGACAGCATACAGCATGTATTCTGCATCCAGTGATGGCAGGGAAAGCAGAATATAGGCGCCAGTAAGTAAAGCCGCAGCGCATAAGGGTAGTTGTGAAGTAGTAGTGCCTGGCATCCTTGCCTGCATAGGGTGATTAATAATCCGTTAATCAGTAGTTTAGATTAAAAATCTAAACTGATTTTAAATCAAGTAAATATGCAACTTAACTATTAAGATCTGCTATCTATATAAGGCTTCATTTCTGTCTTCCTGCAATACCGAACAGCATTCTCGTTTTAATAATACTGATCCCTCTGTGCCCGATATAGTAATTTGCCGTAAAAACTTTCATAAATTACTCATAATTCAGGTGAAATCTAAAAATCGGGTGATATACTCAAACGATGCCAAGGAAGTTAATTAAGCGCTACCTGCCTGACCGCAAGAGTTTCCATGAAACGTCACAATTGCGGCCATTCAAACGTTTTCTGCATCATCCCTGCCTGTGGCACCTCAATCGACGAACAGTCTCCGGTGCTGTGGCGATCGGCCTGTTCTCTGCCTATTTACCCATGCCATTGGAAATGCTGGTAGCCGCAATGCTGGCTATCCTTTGCAAAGTGAATCTGCCGATATCTGTCTCACTGGTATGGCTCTCTAATCCTGTGACATGGATACCGATGTATGGCGCAGGGTATTTACTGGGCGCCAAAATTCTTGGCATGGAAACCGTCGCATTTGATGATATGACAATGACCTGGCTGTTGTCACAGGTTATCCCCTTATGGCTTGGTTCAATAATTCTTGGAAGCTTAGCTGCACTGACGGGTTACCTGTTAACCCGTGCACTGTGGCGTCTTTATACCGTTCAGCACTGGCAAATGCGCCGAAACCGCAAAGAAAGACGTATCCACCGCGGAGATAAAAAAATCATAAGGCAGAATTCTTTCGACTAGATTTTTTCTGACGACATCCAGTTATAAGCTTTGAACATCTTGCAGCACCCCGTCATCAAGGGTGCAGATTCGGTTCATTCGTTCAGCAAGACGCTGGTCATGCGTAACGATGACAAAAGCCGTGTCGTTTTCTTCATTCAGTTCCAGCATCAGAGAATAAACTGACTCAGCCATCTTGCGATCAAGATTGCCTGTTGGCTCATCAGCCAGTATGCAAAGGGGATTTGTTACCATAGCGCGTGCCAGCGCTGCACGCTGACGTTCACCACCGGACAATTCACCGGGTTTGTGATCCAGTCGATGTGACAGACCAACGCGCTGCAGGATTTCCGCCGCCTGCTGCATGGCCTGTTTACTGTCGAGACGTCGGATAAGCAAAGGCATCGCGACATTTTCCAGCGCTGTGAACTCCGGTAACAGGTGATGAAACTGGTAGACAAAACCGAGGCTGCTGTTGCGCAATTGTCCACGCTCGGCCTGCTTCAATGAATTGATATCTATGCCGTTCACCTTTACGACGCCGGAAGTTGGTTCATCGAGACCGCCAAGGAGATGCAACAGTGTGCTTTTACCAGAGCCTGAACTACCAATGATGGCAACCTGCTCTGCTGCTGCAACAGAGAAATCGATTCCCTTAAGTACCGTAACATCTGCCGGACCTTCGGAGAAAGTCCGTTGCAGATTGCTGCATTCCAGTACCCGCTTCTCGCTCATAATGCCTCACTCATATCGAAGAGCCTCAGCTGGCATAGTTCTGGAAGCGCGCCAGGCAGGATATATGGTCGCCAGCATAGACATTACGAATGACAATACACCAATTACTGTGACATCACTCCAGTCGAGACGGGAAGGAAATCCGGATATGTAGTAAAGGTCTGGCGGCATAAACTGAACCTGAAAGAATCTCTCAATGGCGCTGACAATAGCAGAGACATTCAGCGCCAGAGCGACACCACCTGTCAGTCCCAGCAAAGTGCCGATAAAGCCAATGATCGTTCCCTGGTAGATAAAGACGGACATTACATTTCCCGGACTCATACCCAGTGTGCGAAGAATGGCGATATCTGCCTGCTTGTCTGTGACAACCATGACCAGGGTGGAAACCAGGTTGAAGGCAGCAACTGCAACGATAAGCATGAGAATGACAAACATGACATTCTTCTCAATCTTCAAGGCACGGAAAAAACTGACATGTTCCTGGGTCCAGTTTCTAATCCTGAAATCAGCACCTAGCTGTTTCGCGAGATCCAGGGAAAACAACGGTGCGGCATCTATGTCATCCAGTTTCAGGCGCAAGCCGGTAACTTCTTCGCCAAGCCGGTAAAGTGTTTGTGCATCGGCCATGTCTATCAACACCAGCCCGCTATCATATTCGTACATGCCTGCTTCAAAAACACCGACAACAGTGAAGCGTTTCATCCTTGGCAGGATACCCGCAGCCGTCACCGATGCCTGCGGTGCCATCAGCGTCACTTTATCTCCCAGCCAGACACCGAGTGAAAACGCCAGCTCCTGGCCAAGAATTATGCGGTATTCGCCGGCGGCAAGATCATCAAGACTACCACCCTTCATGTTCTCGCCGAGACTGGAAACGGAAGCCTCTTCAGCGGGCAAAATCCCACGAACCATGACACCGCTGCTCTTGCCATGGACTGTCAGCAATCCCTGGGCCAGCACGTAAGGTGCACTGCCAAGGACACCCTCATTATCCACAGCATTTTTCTGTACCTGCTGCCAGTCAGATAAATCACCGCCGTAACCTGTTACCGTGACATGGGCGGCTACTGAGAGAATTCGGCCTCTCAATTCTTCTCCAAAACCATTCATCACAGAAAGCACCGTGATCAGTGCGGTAACACCGAGCGCGGTGCCCAGCATGGAGGCCAGGGAGATAAAGGAAATGAAATGATTCCGCCGCTTGGCGCGGGTATAACGCAAGCCGATGAAAAGTTCCAGCGGGTGGATCATTGAGTATTAGAGGAAAGGTAATAGGTAAAAGGGGAAAGGGGAAAGGTTAAAAGCAAAAGCGAATCTGAAGCAACCGCCCTTTCCTCTTTGCTGCTGATACCTTGTTCTGGTGTTTCAATTCTATCGCGGCAAGGCGCCGCTCCCACAAAACCAGTTAACCTGCTTGGCTGTATCATTTGTAGGAGCCCCGCCCTCGGGGCGATTAAAATAAAGTAAGAGGAAAGGTCAAAGGAAAAAGAGGAAATCTTTGAAATGAAAGATAATAGAAAACCTTCATCGGTTTTCCTTTCCCCTTTCCCCTTTCCTCTTTCCCCTTTCCCCTTTCCTCATTCCCCTGCCATCATCACTCCGCCTCTGGGCGCATGTGCGGAAACAACAGCA
>JASJFV010000027.1:0-5507 GCA_033791885.1 Gammaproteobacteria bacterium
CCTTTGTTTTATACGAGTGCTTCTAGAAGCTCATCATATATTGGTACTGATGCTTTAAGAGCGCCAACAATAATTTTTCTAAACTGGTCAAGTTCAGGGTCGTATTCTATTTTTGCTTTGTAACCATCTATTTCCATCATATTCATGGCTTTACCTCATATATTTCCAACCACTTACGAATGCTAGCTACAGCTCCTTTGTCTGTATTGGGTGATGGGTGCGGTCTATGGAATACACGAACCTCTCCAAAAAGTACCACGGCTATTCGTGATCCTGCTCTTTCCGTTACTTTTGCACCCAAGGATTTAAATAATGCCTCGATGTCATTCCATTGAATGTTTGCGCTAGTTGGACGCTTGTAGATCTGCTCTAGCGTTTTCTGATGCTTTCGCTTCATTTGTTAATGGTACCATAAAATGGTACTAATGCAAGTTTAAGGCATAGTTCGCGGTAGGAATGCCGGTCACCCGGCACCCCCCGCACTGATCCCCGCATGAAGTTTTCCCTCACGGGGCTCCTCGGTCGTACTCACTCTCGCAGTCAGCAAAGATTTCATATTTCGACTCTACCATAATGTCGGCACGTCGGTTTTGTCTTTGCCTTGTAGGCTATTCCCCGTAGTGAGGTCAGCTCATGTTGTTCCCAATCTTCTGTGTCGGGCATGAGTTTCCTTTTCGGGCTACGTACTACCGTCAAGACCTTTCCCATGTAGTTGGCTCTCCCAACCTCAGAGTACTATGCTTGATCCGACTTCCATCTGACCATCGGCAGCTATCCCAGTTACGGGCTTCGCTGCTTTCCCTGTGATATGAAATTATTGTTGAGCACCAGCGCAGTCCTGTTTCCGAATATCTTCGTGTCTCTAGCATTTCAGTTCTCTTCTTTAATCTCTCACAAGGGCCCAGATGGATCTCTCAAGTTCTCATCTGCATCTCTTTGTACATGCCACAACCTTTTGACTCCGGAGATCCTCCACATCCTTACCATGTCGGATGCTTCTGTTTTGACTTCGGTGGACGTTAAACCCCTCGTCGATCATCAACTTTGATTTCGAAGCTGTCTGCTATGCCAGTTCTCAGGAGCTGCGACTCCCTACGGCCTGCACAATTCTCTGTGTACGCTTCACCCACTTTGTTCACCTTTGGAAGTTATAAAACTTCGGTTCCGCCGTGGGCGCAACACTCGATACGGGTGGGTGGTTAACCCTTTCCCGACAGGGTCTTTCACCCTGCAAGATACATCAAGATTAAACTTGACGCTCTAACGATAAAAAATCTCACCTGTGTACTGGTCTTTTAAGCCGGGCGCAAACGTCAGTTCAGAAGGCGTCGATTTACTCAATCCCACACCAAATCCATCGCCATATTCTCCTTCGTAAATACCTAAACCGATACTGATTAGTTCTTCGTCAAGCGCACCGCCACCACCATCAGATTTACCATAACGGATGAACGGTAGATACCTGTCCTGGAAAAAATGCGCTGCTGAAAATGTCCAGCCGCTACCTTCTGCTTCGCTGGTAGCTCCTGCGCTGTTCGTCTGCCTGTCAGATTCCCAGTAAACGAAATGTATATTGTCGAGATAGCTACGATCCTTTGAGGTGGTATAACCTATTTCGATATGTTTGAAGTATTCATTCTCATTGAAAAAATCTTTAGCACTGTCGATCGGCTTTGATGGGTCAGCTCTTGCATCGACAACCATTGCTACTAGATAAAAGTTATCACTGAGAAAGCCGCCACCGCCAATACCGAATCCCTGATCAGCAAGACCGATAGTCGGGTTAGTCGAAAAATTAAGATTCATGAAAGCAGACTGCGGGTTGATAGCGCCGTACATATCCATGAAATCGGTATTGTCTATCTGACCTGCAACATAGGAAAAGTTGCCATTATTCATCTTATGCTGCCAGTATAAGTTGGTAAGAATCCATCCCTTATCACCAAATTGTGTCGCTGTTATCGATGCGGCACCGATTCCTTGTATACCTAAATCCTGAGGTGCTAACGGAGTCGATATCTTATGTCGAATTTCAACTTTGAAAACGATGGTTCCGGATGACCCATTTGTTTTGTCCTGCATCAACGTCCAGGAAACGGGGATTTGAAAAATGCCGCCCCAGGCATTATCTTCACCCGATGAATTATTGGCGCTCTGGTAAGCAGTCGAATAGTTAATACCGTAAGCAAGACCATGCTCTTTCATGATCTTGTCTTTTGTAGCAAACCAGTCGGGCATCGCGTCCTTAATCAGGTCTCCGGTCGCTGTGGGCGCATTCTCTTCTTTCAGTTCTGCACCGGTACTGCTTGGGCCGCCGAACACGGGAATATCGTCATAGCTTGATTCAGACGCTGACAATGCTGACCGGTAAACACCGAGTGCGAGTAAGGCTGTGGCTACTATCAGGATTTTATTGGCTCTTAACATGATGACTCACGGTAACTATTAAAATATCACAGTGGTCACAGTATTACAGGAGATAAGCCATTACTGCAGCCATAGTGAGGTGTATTGAATTTGCAAAATAAACAAGCCGCCTTTTCTGGCGGCTTGTTTATCAAGTTTCAAAAAAATTTAACGAGAAGTGTATTTCTCCAGATATTCATTGCGCAGTTTAACCCGTTCTGCGTATTCCTTGTCCCACTTGCCTTCCGGTGCGCCTTCCCATACTTGCTGGTAGACACGCATCTTGTTGCCACCGTATATCTTAGCCAGATCTTCATTGCTGTAACCACGCTTCCAAAGTTCGTCAGTCACTGCTGCCAGGATCCGCGCAAGCGGTGCACTATCAGTGGCGCCCTTATTAAAGGCATCGATCATGTAACTACCATCGGCATACATACTTGCGTTTTTCTTGGCGAAATCAACAACCATTGAGACGTCGAACATGTCATCGGTGGCAATTGCCACATGGTCAACACCGACCAGTTTGGCATAGTAGTCGATCATGTCGGCAGCCTGTTTTGGTGAGAGGTTATCCGGCCAGATACCGTCGACCATCCACTCGGTAAACGTCGGCGCGACGTAACCGCCGCTCTTGGCAGCACGCTTGGCTTCCGCATCCGTGATATTACGATAACAACCTCTCGGTGATTTAGTCTTCTCGTCCTTGTAAAGTCCAGCAGGTAGTGAATGCGTATATATGTAAGGTACATCGGAATGATTTTTGTCCATGTGGTCCATGGCATCGTTCGCGGTCTTGTTACCGGTGTGGCTTAGATCCAGGATGATGCCGTATTTCACCATTTCATCAATATCAGAGCGACCCCAGGTAGTCAGGCCATCGTCCTTACCATTATAGGCAGCCAATGAACCTGAGCCGGTTCTGAAACGGTCGTTGTAGGCAAGGATCATGCTGGCAATACCCATCTCTTTCAGGGCGGCTATACGCGTCAGGTCTTCTTCGAGGATGGTCGCGGTTTGCGAGTTCCAGATCACCGCTGTCTTGCCCTTAACATGAGCCACTTCGATATCACGTGTACTCTTGACGAAGATATAGTTTTCCGGCTCTTCTGCCATCGCCGCGCGGAAATGATGATGTTGCTTCATGAGAGCATCCCAGTTCATGGACGCTGCCGGCAGCGTCATCTCATGGCCGGTGATTCCGGCATCACGCGCTTCCTTGAAATAGGTCAACAGCTGTTCGTTCTTGGTCCAGCCTGTACCATAAGGGCTTGCCAACATACCTATAACAATAGTGTCCTTGACGAACTGCTTGGCCTTGTCCGATGCCGGCCAATGTTTGGCCGCCAGACTAGCGTGGCCTGTGGATGCCACAGTCATCGCGATGACGAATGCCAGTAGTAATTTTTTCATATTTTTTATCCCTGATTTTTATCTTTGGTTGAGGTAAAAAAATTCACTGGATATATTCGAACAGCCCGAAATATCCATAATTTTTTTGTTATTAAATATAATGTTGCGACATCTTCACACTATCGTAATTTTGAAACAATACCAAAATAGGCAAGATATGACCTTATCATTTCAGGTCATTATTCATGTAATGTTTACCTGATTTCCAGGAACGAATACACTGAGGATTATGTTACAACTTCATCTGATTAAAGCCGCTCACGCCATACCTTTCGTAAATGTGCTCGAAGAGGCAGGAGCTCCCGTGCGTAAGCTGAGTGAGCGTGTCGGTATGCCGATTGATGCGGTCTATGCAGGCAAGGGGGTTATCGGCGAATATTGTGTGTGGCGATTTATCGACCTTGCTGCTAAATATGAGCAGCTTGAATTACTCGGCTATGATGTCGCAAAGCAATATCCCATTAACTCTGTTGAGGGATTAGGTGGTATACGTACGCGCACTGCGACAACTCTGAAAGAACTGCTCGAGTACTTCATCGAGGATGTACAGGCAGAATCGACCGGGTGTCCGTATTCACTAGCGCCCGATTCAGATGGCATATGGTTTGTTCGCAAGCTGATGTTTGGCGAGAAATGGAAGAACTGGCAGACCGAGCAATATATGATAGCCATCATCATCCAGATCATCCGACTATGCGCCGGACCAAAGTGGCTGCCACCCGAGGTCAGGATTAGCTCATCAAACAAAGCACTACTTTGTCCTGAAGAGTGGGAAAGTATAAAGTTTGTATGGGGCAGTGAGGCCACTGAAATAAAGATTCCTGAGAGGCTTTTGAAACTACCTCTTATCAAAAAGGCAACTCAAAAAAAATCAGACTCTGATAAAGTGCCTGAACCTGAGACTCTGCTGAATTTCACCGAGCTGGTTCGAACTCAGATACTAACGAGAACAATAGGTCTTGAAAATGCCGCACATCAAACCGGTCTCAGCCCTAAAACACTCAAGCGCAAACTACTGCAAGATAACACCAGCTACTCAGAGCTAGTTGATCAGCTGCGGCTTGAGATAGCACAGTCGAAACTAAAAAATTCAGAAACCCCTATTCATGCTATCGCCCGGGAACTTGGCTATGAGCACCACGCCAATTTCACCCGTGCATTTAAACGGATGTGCGGTATTACGCCACAGGAATATCGGAATCAGATGGACATTTAACCTCTTCAATACATTATAAATATAAAAGGATTTTAAATGTCCGTTTTAGGTCGAAAGTTCTTGGCCATAATTATTACTCAAAGTTCCGCTTTGTGGTGTTGGACTAAACCGCTATCGCGGTAATGGGAGTCGTCAACTAGATTATCAATATTCTGCTTGTTTCTTATGATGGGTATTGGGGCATGTGCCTCATCTCACAACAGGAGCAGAGTCATGACACAGAACACGCAAGTAGTTAGTCCATTACGTCAACGCATGATCGAAGACATGATGTTACGTAAACTCTCACCCACAACCCAGTCAGCTTATATCCGTTCGGTAAAAAAACTCTCGTCTTATCTGGGGCATTCTCCGGCAACAGCGACTGCCGAAGAGCTGCGTTGTTTTCAGTTACATTTAGTCAATAAAGGCATCTCAAGTATCTCGCTAAATGCGACGATTACTGCCCTGCGGTTTTTATTTGAGACCACATTAA
>JASJFV010000028.1:0-7530 GCA_033791885.1 Gammaproteobacteria bacterium
GGTGATAGACAGACACTGGATGATGTAGCGTGGTAATAAAAAGAAAGTTTTCAGTATTCGGGTTTTCGGTGTTCAGTAGAGAGCACAGAATTGTTGAAAACTGAAAACTGAAAACTGAAAACTATTTTTTCGGAGAAAAAATTTGCACCCTGCTTTCTCAGTACTTTTTCTAACTACATTGATTGGCGCCGGCCAGGGGCTGTTTCTTGCCCTTTATACAGAGCATGTGTATGCAACCTTCAATGTGGTGTCCTATGACGTTGGATCCATGTTTCCTGCGATGGCGAGCTTTGTTGCTCTGGGTCTATGCATACTCGGCTTGATTGCATCGGTTTTTCATCTCGGACGACCATCCCGTGCCTGGCGTTCTGCTGCCATGTGGCGGACCTCCTGGCTTTCACGTGAGGTGATCGCGCTGCCTGCCTTCATGGCTGTGCTGTTCTTTTACGGCCTGGCACTGTTTATTGGATGGTCGCCGGTATTGTTTCATATAGGTTCTGTTCCGGTGACCCTGACACTGCTGATTGGCCTGGCAGGAACCGTGCTTGCTTTTACTTTGTTTGCCTGTACTGGGATGATCTATGCGACATTGAAGTTCCTGCAGGAATGGCACTCACCATTGACGCTGGTCAATTACACCCTGATAGGCATGGCATCGGGTTTCACACTGGCCACTGTCGGCGCAGCCTTTTTCGCACCGGAACTGGTCATGTTCTATGGTATCTGGGCGATATTACTGACGACATTGGCGCTGTCTTTTCGGGTCGCTTCGCTGGTTCGCAACGCACACCTGAAACCCAAGGCGACGGTACAGTCGGCGATTGGTGTAAAGCACCCGCAGATAAAAGAGATGGACCAGGGTTTCCAGGGGTCCTCCTTCAATACGCGGGAATTTTTCCACCACGTTAAACCGAAGATGTTCAAATCCATCAAGTGGTTTTTCCTGCTGATGGCATTCGCCGTGCCAATAGCATTACTAGCATTCGGGATATCCCTTTCCTCACCTGAGATTCTGGCAATTGCATTCATTACCCAGTACATCGGCTTGCTGGCAGAGCGCTGGTTCTTCTTTGCACAGGCCAATCACCCGCAGAATCTTTATTATCAATTAGTTTAATGAAGTTTTCAGTTTTCAGTTATCTGTTTTCGGTTTTCTATTCGGCGATAATGTTCTGAACACTGAACACTGAACACTTAAAACAAAGAAAGCGTTTCCCTGACAGGCTTTTTTTAGATTCCACGACTCTTCCTGTTGCTTTATGCCTTGACTCGCGTGAGCTGATTACACATCATGCTAGCCTGAGTGCGCATGATTCTGGCGCCCGCGAATAACAACACAAAAGGCCGAAAAGTGATTCTGCAAGACAAGCTGTTTTCAAACAGAAACCCCGCCCATTTTAGTTATCGCTGTGTAATGCTCCCGATCCTCGCAGCACTATTGCTGAGTGCCTGTGACAGAGGTGAGAAGCAGGTCGTTGCACCATCTGCAGCCAAGGTGACGGTGGTCAAGACCGAGGCGAAGGACACGCCAATCTTTATTGAGTTTGTTGGCAAGACAGCCAGTTCACGACGTGTCGAAATACGGTCACGTGTTGAAGGGTTTCTTGAAAAACGCCTGTACACAGAAGGTACTGTCGTTAATTCAGGTGATGTGCTGTTTGAAATGGACAAGAAACCGTTTAACGCACAGCTGGATGCAGCGAAAGCGGAATTGTCTCAGCAACAGGCACGCATGAAGACATCGAAAGCCAATCTTGACCGTGTCGAGCCACTGGTGAAGCAGAATGCTGTCGCCAAGAAGGATTTGGATGATGCACTCGGTGGTTTTCAGACAGCATCTGCTGCGGTTGAAGCGGCCAAGGCCAAGGTCGTGCAGGCAGAACTTGACCTCGGTTACTGCACAATAACTTCACCGGTTACCGGCATTTCGAGTTACGCTACACAGCGCGAAGGGGCATACATCGGTTTTAATGCGGGACCGTTGACTTATGTTGCCAAGGTAGATCCTATCTGGATCGAATTTAGCGTCTCCGAAAACCAGATTCTTAAATCACGCCAGCAGTTCAGTGACAATCGTATTGTTGAACCAGAGGATGGTAATTTTGAAGTGGAAGTTATACTTGCTGATGGCACTATCTTTCCGTACACAGGAGAAATCACCTTCGCCGATGCATCTCTCTCTGAGAGGACCGGTACCTTCCTGATCAGGGCTGAAGTCAAAAATCCTGATGTTGATGTTGATGGAGATGTTGATGAAGCTGGGCAGGATAAACTCAGCAGGAAGATGGACTCACAAATGCGTCCCGGTCAGTTTGTCCGTGCACGACTTAAGGGGGCGATACGACCAAAGGCGATTCTTGTTCCTCAAACTGCGGTTCAGCAGGGGGCAAAAGGCAGTTTTGTCTGGGTCATCAAGGAAGGCAAGGCTGAGTATCAGCCTGTTGATATTGGTCCCTGGCATGGGGATAAGTGGTTCATCGACAAGGGCTTGAACGCCGGTGACGTGGTCGTTGTCGGCGGGGCGCTGAAGCTGAGAGCAGGAATACCTGTGGAGATCGTTGAACCCGAGGTGAAGAAAACAGAAGCCGCAGAACCCGCTGCTGAACGGAAACAATAATCATGGTTTCAGCTATCTTCATCAAGCGCCCCATTATGTCGACGGTGCTGTCGATTATTGTGGTCATTGGCGGGCTGGTCTCCATGACCGGGTTACCGATCAATCAGTATCCTGCCATCACACCTGTACAGGTAACGGTTAGCGCCAGTTATCCGGGTGCAGATGCCGAGACAGTCGCCAATACCGTTGCTGCACCGATTGAGACGCAGGTGAACGGTGTCGACAACATGCTCTATATGCAGTCGACTTCATCGGCCACCGGTGAAATGTCACTGACGGTATATTTCGACATCGACACCGACCCCGATACCGCCGAGGTGCAGGTCAACAACCGCGTCAGCCTGGCAATGCCAGAGTTGCCGGACACCGTGAGTAAAACCGGCGTCAAGGTAGAAAAGCGATCAGCCAGTATTTTGATGCTGATCGGTATCTATTCTCCGGATGGCCGCTATGATGAAAAATACATCGGCAACTATGCCAACCTGTATGTGCTTGATGCGCTGAAGCGTGTACCGGGAGCCAACCAGGCACAGATCATGGGCCTGCCGGATCTGGCTATGCGATTGTGGCTGCAGCCTGATCGCATGGCAAGCCTGGGTCTCACACCAACCGATATTCAGCGTTCCGTGAGCGAGCAGAACCAGCAGTTTGGTGCCGGTAGGCTTGGCCAGTCGCCGACTGCTGAGCCAGTCGATATGACCTTTCCGGTGGTCACCGAGGGTCGCTTCACCGAGGCATCAGAATTTGAGGAAATCATTCTGCGTGCCGACCCGGAAGGCACGGCCATTGTACGCTTCAAAGATGTTGGTCGAGCGGAAGAAGGCCAGAAGAGCTACATGCTGCGCTCAACACTCAATGGCAGCCCATCCACCTTTGTCGCCGTCTACCAGCAGCCGGGTTCCAACGCCATCGAAGTTGCAGAAAACGTGCAGAATATGATGGAGGAACTGAAGCAGAACTTCCCGGAAGGTATTGAGTACAAGGTATCATTTGATACCACCAAGGTTATCCAGGCCTCGATTGATGAAGTTATCGAGACATTGATCATTGCTATCATCCTGGTGGTGCTGGTGACCTATTTGTTCCTGCAGAAGGTCAACACCACGCTGATTCCGACGATTGCTATTTTTGTTTCAGTTATCGGCACTTTTAGTGGCATGGCCGCACTCGGCTTCTCGATCAATCTGCTGACGCTGTTCGGACTGGTGCTGGCGATTGGTATCGTCTGTGACGATGCCATTGTGGTGGTGGAAAATGTCGAACGTAATATCGAGGAGTTTGGCCTGTCGCCAAAAGAGGCGACCTTCCGCGCCATGCAGGAGGTCACCGGACCGGTAATTGCCACCACGCTGGTGCTGATTGCTGTGTTCGTGCCGGTTGCCTTTCTCGAAGGCACCACCGGCGTACTATACAAGCAGTTTGCTATCACCATTGCCATCTCTGTCGCCATCTCCAGCTTTGCTGCACTGACGCTAACACCAGCCCTGTCGGCCATTCTGATCAAGCCGTCAAAGGGTGAGCCGAGAGGGTTCTTCAAGTGGTTCAACAGCGCAATGGAAAGTACTACCAATCTTTATGCGCGTGGCGTCAGCGCGATGATGAAGCACGTGGTTTTGGCCATGGTAGTTCTCGGCGCCATGCTGTTCGGTGTTGTGATGCTGTTCAAAATTATTCCCGGCAGCTTCGTGCCGGCAGAAGATCAGGGTTATTTGTTTGCTGCCGTGGTGCTGCCAGATGGCGCCAGTATGGATCGCAGTGAAGCACTGACGCAAAAGGTAGCAGAAATTTTTGCCGAGCATCCAGCCGTTGAAGACTATTCGGCGCTGGCGGGTTATAGCCTGCTGGACAGCCAGTTCAAGACCAATACCGGAACTGTATTCATATCACTGAAGGATTTTGGCGAGCGCAGCGATCCGGAAATGTCGATAGAAGCCCTGTACAAATATGTCACACCGAAACTGAATGCGCTTACGGAGGGGGTTGCCTTCCCGATCAATCCGCCATCGATTCCGGGTCTCGGTACCCAGGGCGGATTCGAGTTCTGGCTTCAGAATCGTGGTCAGGGCGGTGCGACACGACTGGCTGAAGTGACCAAAGAAGTGATCGCAAAGGCAAATGAAAGGCCTGAAGTAACGCGACTGAATACCACTATCAATGCTGCCTCACGCCAGTTGAAAGCGACGGTTGACCGTGCCAAGGCAGAAACACTGGGTGTTTCGGTGCCGGATGTCTATGCCGCACTGCAGACACTGTTCGGTTCGCTGTACGTGAGCCAGTACAACAAGTATGGCCGAGTCTGGCAGGTGATCCTGCAGGCCGAACCGGAGTTCCGTGAGAAACCGGAGGATATCCAGAACATCTTTGTTCGTCAGCGAGAGGGTGAGATGGTGCCGCTGAGTTCCGTAGTCAATTCCCAATATGTCACCGGGCCGGACCTGCTGCCGCGCTTCAACGGTTTTATGGCTGCAAAGATCACCGGTGATGCTGACAGCGGTTTCAGCTCAGGGCAGACTATCAGCACCATGGAAGAGGTTTCAGCTGAGGTGCTACCCGATGGATTCACCTATGCCTGGTCTGGCCAGTCCTACGAGGAGAAAAAATCCAGTGGCTCTGCGGCGATCGTTTTTGTCTTTGCCCTGGTCATGGTATTCCTGATTCTATCGGCGCAGTATGAACAATGGTCATTACCCGTTGCCGTTATCACGGCGGTGCCCTTCGGTATCTTTGGTGCGCTGGTCGCAGTATGGCTGCGCGGTATGGAAAATGACGTCTATTTCCAGATTGGCCTGGTGACCCTGATTGGCCTGTCGGCAAAGAATGCCATTCTGATTGTCGAGTTTGCAGAACTGAAGTACAGCGAAGGTTTATCGGCTTTCGATGCGGCACTGGAAGCTGCTCGTTTGCGTCTGCGTCCGATCCTCATGACCTCGCTGTCATTCATACTGGGTTCCATGCCGCTGGTACTGGCATCAGGCGCCGGTGCTGCAGCAAGGCATTCGATTGGCACCGGCATCATCGGTGGGATGATCGGCGCGACATCTCTTGCACTGTTCTTTGTTCCGTTGTTCTACTATTTGATAATTAGCATGAAGGAAAAGGTGTCGGGAGGACGTCCTGAACCAAAGGTTGATGAGGAAACGGAAACGGTCAAAGTGTGAGAATGCAAGGTTTAAGGGAAATGGGAAAGGTAATAGGTTAAAGAGGAAAGACCAAAGCTAAAGATGATTAAACAAATTTCAATTTATAGAGAGCAGATAGCAGGTAGGAAAAATAAACCGGGAAAGGTTTTCTTTCATCTTTCCTCTTTGCTCTTTCCCCTGATGGCTGTTGTCCTGTCAGGCTGCATGGTCGGCCCGGATTATGCAAAACCCGAAGTGGATACTCCAGCCGCATGGCGATTTGAGGTCACTGACGTTGCTGACACAGTAAATACTGCCTGGTGGCAACAGTTTAATGACCCGGTGCTTGATGAGCTGGTAGAAGAAGCGCTGGATTATAACAAGGACGTGCGCATCGCGGTCGCGCGGGTAGAAGAATTTTCTGCACGGGTAGACATCGTTCGCTCAGGGTTGTTTCCCCAGGTTGGTTATCTCGGTGGCGCAGAACGTAGTAAGACTTCTCTTGATACTGTGGCTGTGCCTGCCGGCGTATCGCGAACTAATGACCTGTATAATGCGTCCCTCAATGTCGGCTGGGAGCTCGACTTGTGGGGTAAGATTCGTCGGGCTACCGAAGCGGCAAGGGCTGATCTGCTGGCTACGGAAGAAGCGAAGCGGACTGTGATATTGAGCCTGGTGTCGGCGGTTGCAAGCAGTTACATCAGCTTGAGGACTCTCGACAGGCAGCTGGAAATAGCCAAAGAGACGCTTGATACACGCAAGGATACATTGCACCTGTTTGAGCTGAAATTTAACGGCGGAGTTGTTTCAAATCTCGAAGTGGCGCAGGTCCGATCAGAGTATGAACAGGCCGCCGTTAGAGTGCCGGCACTGGAACGCCAGGTCGCTTTACTTGAGAATGCCATCTCTGTATTGCTGGGTAGAAATCCCGGCAGCATCGCCCGCGGTAAAAGCCTTGAAGAGCTGACTCTGCCAGTAGTGCCGGAAGGTATGCCGTCGGATCTGTTGGAGCGCCGCCCGGATATCCGTCTTGCAGAACAAAACCTGGTAGCTGCCAATGCGCAGATTGGTGTGGCAAAAGCACAATATTTTCCCAGTATTTCACTGACGGGGCTTTTTGGCTACGCCAGTGTTGCGCTGTCTGATTTGTTTAGCAGTACCGCTAACCTGTGGGGACTTGGCGGCCTCGCCCTGGGCCCGATATTTACTGGTGGCCAACTGACAGGTCAGCTGCGTGCGTCTGAAGCTGTACAGCGCCAGGTTTTGACCGGCTATCTGCAAACTGTGCAGAACGCCTTTCGTGAAGTCGATGATGCGCTCGTCTCGACACAGAAAAGACGCGAAGAGCTGGCTGCTCAAGGTCGTCAGGTCGATGCCCTGAAGGAGTATGAACGCCTGGCTAATATTAACTACGATGAAGGCCAGGTAAGTTTTATCGAAGTCCTCGATGCGCAACGCAAACTGTTTGATGCCGAACTCATCTACACCCAGGGCTACAATGATGTTTATGCTTCACTGATTGCCATGTACAAGGTGATGGGTGGTGGATGGGTGTTAGTGGCGGAGGAAAAAGCAGGAACTAAATAAAAGTAGGAACTAAATAGTGTTCAGAGTTCAGTTTTCGGTTTTCGGAAAAATCTATGCTTTACTGAAAACTGAAAACCGAAAACCGAAAACTGGTGTATCATATCAGCCGTTCTGCTGACTCGGCCAAACCATTCACCTGCAAACAACGGCTAAACAACCACTCACCCGCGAGGAACTCCAGCCATGAAACAACGAATTCTGTCTTTT
>JASJFV010000029.1:0-2533 GCA_033791885.1 Gammaproteobacteria bacterium
TAGTTAATACTGCCTGGCCAAGCGCCTTGAAGTGCTCCTTCATCAATTGCTCGATTTGATTGCTATCAAGCTCAGGGAAACACAACGTTAAATTCGTTCTTACAATATGTGTGCGACGGCCTGCAATACGGTTGAGAAAAACGCCAAGGCCTCTACCGAGAAACGCCGTCACCCGTAACGGCAATAAACTGATCAACCAGAGGAGGAGAATACCAGCCCAGAGCAGCCAGTAGCGTGGATGGAGAAACTGCCTCATCAGTACGGTACTTGCTCGCCGTCAGGACGGGTCTTGAATAACTTGAATGTCCAGGCATACATCTCTGGCATTTTTCTAATTCCCTTTTCAAGTGCCCTGTTCATATTTGTCGCATCAATGAGATCATCACCGGAAGGAAAATTCTCTAATGGCGGATCGATAAACAATTCATACCCCCTGCCACCGGGTAGACTATGCATAAAAATTGGCAGCACATCGGCATTTCCCAAACGTGCCATCATTGACAAGCTGGTGACAGTCCAGCTCTGTATTCCGAAAAAGGGAGCAAACACGGAAGCAGGCGAACCAAAATCTTCATCTGGCATAAAATAACCAGTGTATCCCTGTCGCAGATAACGCACCATTGGCCTCATTCCCTGTTCTCGGGTCACCATCAGATTACCGTTTCGCATCCTGCCTCGATACATCATCCAGTTAAGCAAGCGGTTTTTCAATGGCTTCATCATGCTGACCCCCGCCTGGTAACGTGAGATATACTGCCCACACAAATCCACAGTCAGTATATGACCTGTTACCAGCACAACACTCTGACCCTGCTCAATTAATGCAAGGTAACGCTCGAGCCCATGTACAGTAGTTAATCTGTCCAGACGAGGTGAGGGTGCCCACCAGCAAATAGCCAGGTCAAAAATATTCGCTCCGTATGCCTCAAAATGTCGCAGCACCATTGAGTCTTTCTCTTCGCCTGACAATTCAGGGAAGCAAAGGTCGATATTGATTCGGGCAATTCTGCGACGCTTTTCATTGACGCGATAGAAGATGCGTCCGATGGCCCGCCCCATGACGTGTAATACTGGCAATGGCAAAAACACCAGTACCCTCAGAAGAAAAAGAAACAACCAAAGCAGCCAGTATCTTGGATAAAAAAATGACCATTCAAAGCTTGCCTGACCTGCAGCACTCTTTTCTGATTTCCTGTCTCTCTCTGGCATAGAGTCCACTAAATAAAATGTTGTCCCAGGCTGACGATGGGGATGACGATTCGTTATTAATCAGGCATTATTATGCCATGGATAATAATGAAGCTTTGATACGTTTTTATCGGCTGTTACGTCAACATGGACTTAACGACTCACACAGCGGAAATATTTCATATTTACAAAATGGTGATTTTTATATAACACCAACGGGTGCTTGTGCAGATTTACTGGAAAGCAGTGACCTGGTCCATTGCACCATGGACGACAAGCCTGTTCCTGCTGCTTCGCTTGATCAGCATGCCCATCGTGCCATCTATCGCCATAACCCGGAAGCCCGCGCAGTCATACATTGTCATAACCCATATACAGTGGCACTCACCCTCAATGGTGAAGATTTTATCCCTGTAGACCTGGAAGGTAAGTATTACTTTCCACGTGTGCCCGTTATATCCATCAGCTTCAAGACCTATTTCGAGCATTCACCTATCCTAATAGCTACTGCGCTGGCCGAATACCCTGTCGTTGTCGTGCGCGGCCATGGCATCTATGCCCAGGGTGAGTCGATAGAAATGGCTTATAAATGGGTCTGCTCACTGGAACAGTCTGCTAAAACTGCCTTTCTTGCCAGACAGGCAGGCACCTTCAGTGATGACCACGACCTGACACTGGAATAGACTATCACTTCATCAGTGGACAAGGACAGACCACCTGGTTTTGCTGATACACCAGCTACTGTTTTAAACGGCATTGCTTCCCGAGTTTCCGCACGCCTGCAACGCCTTGGAATAGAGACTGTACAGGATTTACTTTTCCACCTGCCAGCGCGCTACGAAGACCGTACACAGCTGAGGCCTCTCGGCTCACTGCAGGCCGGCAGCGAAGTCATGATACAGGGTACAGTCGAACTCTCAGAGGTTCGCTTTGGCCGGCGCCGCATGTTGTTGACGCGTGTTTCAGATGGCACAGGTTTCATCACTTTGCGTTTCTTTCACTTCTCTGCCGCGCAGCAAAGAAACCTCGCCAGGGGATCTATCATTCGCTGTTACGGTGAAGTACGGCGCAGTGGACCCGACCTCGAGATCGTCCATCCGGAATACAAAATCATCGATTCTGAATCAGCAGATATTATTGAACAGACTCTGACGCCGGTTTACCCGACAACAGAGGGTGTCCACCAGCTATCATTGCGACGCTATACTGAACAGGCCATTAACCTGCTTGCGCAGCAGTCGGAGCGTTTACCCGAACTGCTGGATACCCCCTCTTGCCGCAGCATGGGTTTACCGCTGCTGGCAGAATCGTTGCAGTACATTCACCGTCCGCCACGCAATGCAAA
>JASJFV010000030.1:0-3170 GCA_033791885.1 Gammaproteobacteria bacterium
TAGCACCCAGTGCGCCAGCTGTAGGATTACTGAGAGTAACACTGAAGCTTTCATCACCTTCAAAGGTCGTGTCATCCAGTAAGGTTACTACTACATCTTTGCTGCCCTCGCCATCGAGGAAGCTCAAGGTGCCTGTTACAGCAGAGTAGTCTGCACCATCAGTGGCACTGACATCAGCACTGGCATAATCGACATCTAATGTGCCAGCAGTGCCGTTTCGTGCAACGCTAAGCGTTACACTGCCGCCATTTTCTGCAGCGTTGTAAGCCGCACTGTTAAACTGAACAAGTGGATCATCATCATCGGCAATATCAACCTGCGCATTGGATGCGGCAACAACAAGGGCTGCACCACCCTGTGCATTACTCAGGATAACATTGAAGCTTTCAGTCGCTTCATTTGTCGCATCATCCAGTAAAGGTACGGGAGGAATGGACTTACTGGTTACCGTATCACCATCACCAAAAGTCAGCGTTCCAGTAACCGGTGTGTAATCTTCATTACCGATAGCCGTGTCAGATACAGTGTTGTACTCGACAGTAACTTCACCCACGCTGCCGCCGATTCGCTCTACCGTAAGTACAACATTGCCATCACTTTCTATTACCGCGTAAGTAGCAGGGTTGAACTGGATAAGCCCGGCATCCGTCGTTGCTGTAGTTGTAGATGTTTTAGTTTCATTCTCAACAGTAAGGAGATCCACATCGGTATTAACATCAAGATAGGACATCGACACTTGCGTACCAACTGCGACATTGCTGTACTCTTCAGGCAGGGTGGCGGCGAAGACACCGCGGTTGTTACCCAGTTCAGTCAGCATAAATGCTTGGTCTAATAGACCAGAGGTACTGGAAATAGAGACAGTCACTGTCTCAGCAACTAACGGATCCTGATTCAAATCAGCATCACCCACGCGTGCAGTCAGCAGGCTACCCACCACAAATCCAGGATTGGGTTCGAGCAGAACTTCTGCATCCGAGCTGGTGAACAGCAGCGGGGTATCGGGTATCTCTCCAACAAAAGCAGGGGCTGGTATACCGGAGGTATCCGCCGTTGGTGTGATACGAATGGTGAAGGTGGGAGCAGGGAAGGAGCTTACATCACCCACTGTCACTATATAGTTCAGACCCACATTCACCAGGTCGTCGATCACGTCCATGGTAAAGGAGAGATTCTCACCCATGGTTACGATCTCTGCATCTGGAATGGCTTCGAATGCATCACCTGGAGTTGCAGGATCGTTATCGAAACCCTGAGATCCACTCATCCAGCCAAGTCCAGGAACAGGAAGGTCTGGGTTCCAGCCATACCAGGCTAACAATTGCGCATCGGTCTCAGGGTTGCCATCATCATCGAAGAAAATGCCGGAAGGCAACATGCTATTGGGCAACCAGGGACCGAACTGACTAGCTGGACCTGTTAGCGGAGGAATCTGAGCATAGTCGCTACCCAGTGTGCCTGCAGAATGGAGAGTATCTGTTGGCTCTGAGGTACCAGGAGCCGCTACATATTCCGCAATCAAAAATCCGGCCCGTTGCACAGGGTCGAAGAAACCTAAGGTCTGGGTGTTATCGTCAAACGGTCCAAACAGGCCTTCCGAGAAGTTCGCCAATTGCGTTGGCGACCAGATAGCAGAGGGTACGGTAAGATATAAGTTGGGGTTGGTGGGTCCTGCGGCAGTAAAAGCGTCACCAACACCAAAACCAACCTGGATTGTGAAGCCTTCCAGACGGCCATCGGTCCAGTTATTGATTTTCTGGAACACCTGGTAATCACGTGAGCCGGCTTCATCTTCAACGTTGAAGACCAGGTCTACACTTTCGGAGCCAGCTCCATCAACAGTGGTTGGCAGCATGGCTAGTTTATAACGTTTATGGCTCTGGAAGGGCCCGCTACAGGTGACCTGTATTGGGTCGCCTGAATCAAGAAAATGGTCAGCCAGATAGGAAGTAGCCATGATGCAGTTAGTAGGTTTGCCTAACTTAACGTCAGAATCGTCATTAACGATCTTGATGCCGGAGGGTTCGCCTACGGGCCAGTCTTTAGCCAGCGTGTAGCCCATTATCGTACCTAAACCGTCATCCACATTGCCTTGATAGGTAAAATCAGAATCAGGTGCAAAATTGTAGGCACCAGTCAATTCATCGAACCAACTATTTAACACATCTAGTAGTACATCGCCCTGGGTACCGTTGAGCACAACCTCCACATTATCAAGATTCCAGCCACCAAATCCTGAGGCCGTAAACCCCAGGGCATCAGTCGCTGCCGGTACAGAGGTGATTTTTCCGGCTTGTGCAGTGAGAGAAATAACAGCAAGAGATACAGCCGCAGCCGTTATTAGGAAGGATGGTTTTTTATGAATGGATCGAAATTGCGAATTGTAGTTTAAATTTTTCAATGGAACTCCTTTATTTTTAAGCACATTTAGGTGTCGGCAGTAATGTCATTTAGTTTCCATCATCGACTATAGATGATCGTGACTATGCATTGGCATTTAGAGACAAGGGGCTTAACTAGTCGCATGAAACCAAAGAAAAGACATTGTTTATCCTGCGAATAAGAAGTTACTAAAATTCTAATATTCGTGTATTGATTAATATCAATCTTTGTAAAAATAAAGGAGAGATACTGACCAACGGTATATACATATCAATAAGGCTGTCAGAGCTTAATCCCGATATTTCATAGGAACGCTACTAATTTTACTTAACACTATGATTATAATAAGAAATGCTGGCATATTAGAAAAGTACACTATGTACCTGATAACGCTCGGCACACCGCTTCGCTCATGTAAAATCGTTCCTACGATTTTATCGGCGAATCGCACAAACGACCGCCACGGATGGCGGAAGTGTCGATTTTGCAGGAGCATCACATCGACCTGACTCACAGACCAATTTTATATAATATGCCCCATTGTCTGCATTCCTATGAAATATCCGGCTTAAACAACTTTCAAAAGAAATTACTCATGAAATGGTTATGGCTATCAGCATTAACAATTGTTCTTGATCAGCTGACAAAAAAAATTGCTGAAGCAGAATTATTATTACATAAACCCGTCGCCATTTTTCCCGGCTTTAATTTTACCTTGATGTATAACAAAGGCGCGGCCTTTAGCTTTTTAAGTGAAGCCGGTGGCTGGCAGCGAATCTTTTTTGTTA
>JASJFV010000031.1:0-3619 GCA_033791885.1 Gammaproteobacteria bacterium
GTACAGGCAGAAAGATCCTTGAGCAGATAATCAAAGATATCAGTCCCAGTCTTGATGTAGAGGTGTTTACAACACCACTGGCAGCATTGGAGCGCATTCAGGCTCGCACACCGGATCTTGTCAT
This sequence comes from Gammaproteobacteria bacterium, assembly GCA_033791885.1. Taxonomy (GTDB): domain Bacteria; phylum Pseudomonadota; class Gammaproteobacteria; order BMS3Bbin11; family BMS3Bbin11; genus BMS3Bbin11. Next base: position 125 of record JASJFV010000031.1, read on the forward strand.
CACTGATTATAAAATGCCGATCATGGACGGGGTGCAGTTCATCAGGGAAATTAGGGCAATCAGTGCATGCCGAGATGTTCCTGTCGTCGTCGTGACTGTTGTCGAAGATCGCAAGGTCCGTTACCAGGCGCTGGATGCAGGCGCTACAGACTTCCTCATTCGCCCTATTGACCAGTACGAATGCAAAGTACGCTGTAAGAATCTGCTAACCCTGCGGCAACAGCAGAAAATTATCAGTAATCGGGCGAAGTGGCTGGAACAGCAGGTGGCGATCGGGACACGGCAAATTCAGGTTCGTGAACGGGAAACGCTTCTACGCCTCGCCAAGGCAGGTGAATACCGTGATGAAGGAACTGGAAACCATGTCTTGCGTATTGCGCGTTACTGTCGTCTGCTGGCTGAAGTGCTCGGCCTGTCCGCCCATGACTGCGATGATATCGAACTGGCATCGCCGATGCATGATATTGGAAAAATAGGTATACCGGATATCATTTTGCTCAAGGAAGGTCCACTAGATGAAGAGGAGATGGATATTATCCGTCAGCACACGGTAATTGGACACGATATCCTCAATGACAGCCCTTCACGTTATATCAACCTTGGGGCAGAAATCGCACTGTCGCATCATGAGAAGTATGACGGCTCAGGTTATCCATATGGCCTGGCGGGTGAAGATATTTCAATCGCTGGTCGTATAGTCGCCGTGGCAGATGTTTTTGATGCACTGACCTCGAAACGTTCTTACAAGGAGGCGTGGAGTTTCACTGCAGCCGTGGATTACATAAAGCAGGTCTCCGGTACGCATATGGATCCCCGTATAGTTAATGCCTTTATCGACAATCTTGATCGTATCAAGGAAATTCATAATGAACTCAGTGATGAATAGAAAAATGGCCTGCACCGATTATCAAGCTGTGGCGCAGTCCTAGAAGATACTATATCTATGAGTAATCATTCCTTTATTGCCCGCCTATCAGGCAGACTGCAGGCATTCAGCGAAACCGAGCACGGACCAGTATTGAATCGCGCAACAATCGGTGTTCTTGTTTCACTGTACTTAATCTCCCCATGGTTCAGTAACGATACTGCAAATGGCGAAACAATTCGCTTTGTAGCAATATCATACATGGCCATTGCCATGCTGCTGTTGATCTCGGTCTTTGCCTATCCGGGAATCTCCATAACAAGACGTATTATCGGTGCAGTAACAGATATTTCAGCCGTTTCACTGGTGCTTTACTATACCGGTGAAGCGGGCATGCCACTGGTTGCCGTCTATCTTTGGGTCATTGTCGGCTATGGTTTTCGTTACGGGCTCAAATACCTGGTGATGACCACCTGCATGAGCCTGGCAGGTTTTTCAATTGTGCTGTGGCGTATTGGGCTTTGGCAAAGCCACCCTGACTTTAGTATCACTATGCTGATCATGCTGACGATCATCCCTTTTTACCTGGGTTTGCTGATTCATCGATTGCAGCGAGCCATAAAAGAGGCGAAAGAAGCCAGTCGGGCGAAAAGTAAATTTCTTGCCAATATGAGTCATGAACTGCGTACACCTCTCAATGGTGTCATTGGCATGAGTGATTTGTTGATGGACTCACGACTGGACCGCAAGCAGATGGAACTGGCCAATAGTATTCAGACTTCAGCAGGTGTGCTGCTCGGAGTGATAGAGAACATTCTCGACTTCTCGCGTATTGAAGCCGGTAAGCTGCTCATCGATCACAGTAATTTTGACCTGCACTCAGTGATGTCAGACACCACCAACCTGTTCATCCACCAGGCTCGACGCGAAGGCCTGAAGTTTTCTGCCCATATCGATCCGAACACCCCTTTCATGCTGATTGGTGACTCGTTCCACCTGCGCCAGATATTAATAAATATCATCGGCAATGCCATCAAGTTTACCCCTGAAGGACGCGTAGAGCTGCGTATTTCTCCCGTGAGCATTACAGATGAAAAGGTAAATGTGCGTTTTGAGATTGAAGATACAGGGATAGGCATAGATGAAAAAGATCAGGCTACTTTGTTTGACAGTTTTCAGCAGGTAGATGCCTCAACAACTCGGCGCTTTGGCGGAACCGGCCTGGGGACGGCGATTGCACGCCAGCTGGTAACCTTGATGGACGGAGAGATTGGCCTGCAGAGTAAACTCAACGAAGGCACCTGTTTCTGGTTTGAGATACCCTTTAGCATTCAGGACGAAGCCCAGGCAGTCAGCAAACAGGAGATGGATAATGCCCGTGTATTGCTGCTTGCGACTGCCGAGGCAACAGATGAATTGTCTGTCTCGTTTAAACAATGGAACCTTTCTGCCGACAGGCAGGAGACATCTGCCCGCGCCTTTGCGAGACTTGTCGAAGCCAGTGAAAATGGCCGGCCTTACAGTGCAGTACTGATACAACAGGAAGCGCTGGATATGACCCCGGAGCAATTTGCCGCTACTGTGCGTGCAGAGCCATTGCTTGATCCGGTATCTCTGGTGCTGGTGCAACAGGAGGGCCAGGCGGGGGACGCCTATTATCTGGCTGAGGGCTATTCCTCAGTTCTGCAGTCACACCCAGACAGCCGCTTGTTGTACAACGCCCTGCACGCGGCGCGTGTCGAGCACAAGATGCCGGAAAACGTCATCTCCCTGACACAGCACTACGAGCAGCAGCTCGGCGGTTTTGCACGCAGCCTGAACATTCTGGTTGCAGATGACAATGAAACCAATCAGCAGGTGCTGCGTGGCATACTTGAAGGTGTTGGCCATATTGTGAGCATTACTTCTGATGGCATGGCTGCCATAAATGCTGTCGAGATGAACGACAGCGATTTCGATTTAATGATTTTTGATCTAAATATGCCACAGATGGGTGGCCTGGAAGCGATGAAGATGGCCCGCTTTATGGATCTTGATCGGCATGTCCCGACAATTATTCTGACAGCCGATGCGACTACTGAAGCATTACGTCGCTGTGAAGAAGCCGGTGCGGATGCCTACCTGACAAAACCGGTAGAATCACGCCGCCTGCTGGAGGCAATAGCACGTTTGTGTCGAAAGGAGACGACTGATGTCACGAGGAAGCTGTCTGCAGCAGATAAATCGGCCCGTGTGCGTGATCCCGCTGATGATGAAATACTGATAGATGAAAATGTTCTGCAAGGATTATTGCGTCTTGGTTCGGGGGTCGAGTTCTTTGAAGAACTGGTCGCCAGTTTTGGCCGTGACGTAAAGAATTTGATTAAGAATATGCGCCGTGCGGTCAGTGAACTTGATTATCCCGCATTACAGGATGGAGCACATGCCCTGCGCGGTAGTGCAGGCGAATTTGGTGCCAATCGGATGGTAAATCTCTGTATCAGAATAAAAGAGCTCAAGCCCTATGATATGCCAGGCGAAAAACCGGCAGCATTGCTTGACGACGTAGAGCAAACCATTGCTAGCAGCCGCATCATGCTGGACGAGTTTGCGCGTCAGCGGCGTGAAGCCAACCGGCAGCAATAAGTGTG
>JASJFV010000032.1:0-4444 GCA_033791885.1 Gammaproteobacteria bacterium
CATCTTCTGTTTCTGGAAGGTCTGTAATTTCTACGACACTTTCATCTACTGTGATTTCCTCTGCCTGTACTTCTTGGGTTTCGTCGTTCATCGTACTATTCCTGTAGCCTGGTGGTCTAAAGCAGTGTCTCTTGTTTTATAAAGAAAAACGCATCCTCATTTTATCATTATGAATTAGTTTATCTTTTCATACCTTGATTTAGATCAGAGTTTGTGATCATTTTTCCTCACCTTTGGGGTAAATATCCGGCACAAATGTCTGGTCAGTCATCGGAGGGCGAACATAGCGAACACTATCATTTCGTTTGGGCAGCTCTATTTTCTCCGGTGTCAGGTCTTTATAATCGAATTGGCTGATAAAATGAGGATGCGTTTTTCTTTATAAAACAAGAAACACTGCTTTAGACCACCAGGCTACAGGAATAGTACGATGAACGACGAAACCCAAGAAGTACAGGCAGAGGAAATCACAGTAGATGAAAGTGTCGTAGAAATTACAGACCTTCCAGAAACAGAAGATGCGCCTGCAGAAGAGAAACCAGACAATGGTTTGAAAAAATTAAAGAAAAAGGCACTGCGCCGCTATCTCAGGGAAGAAGAGCTCAAGCCCTACCAGGCGGAACTGATCAAAATGCAACAGCATCTTGAGCAAACCGGTAAGCGCATGATTATCCTGTTTGAAGGTCGTGACGCCTCAGGTAAAGGCGGTACTATTCGTCGTGTTGCTCGCTACATGAATGAAAAGCACTATCGCATAGTAGCCCTCGGCAAACCTACAGAACATGAAAAGACCCAGTGGTTTTTCCAGAAATACGTTAAGCATTTTCCGCGTGGCGGAGAGGTCGTTCTATTCGATCGAAGCTGGTACAACCGAGCAATGGTTGAACCTGTCTTCGGTTTCTGTACCGACAAAGAATACAAGAATTTCATGCGTGGCGTAGGTGGCTTTGAAAAAGACCTGGTGCGCTCAGGTACCACCCTGATAAAGCTATATTTCAGTGTCACCAAGGAAGAGCAGGAGCGTCGCTTTGAACGTCGCAAGCATGACAGTCTCAGGCAATGGAAACTCAGCGAAGTTGATGTACAGGCTCAGGAGCGCTGGGATGATTTCACGAATGTAAAATATGAGATGCTGAAGAAAACTCATACCACACACGCACCATGGAAAATCATTCGTTCGAACGACAAACACCTGGCCAGGCTAAACGCAATGAAGGTAATCCTGAATGCTGTACCTTACGAGCGCCTTGATACCGAGCTTAATTTTGTACCAGACTCGGACATTGTTATCTCCGGTTCAAGAGAACTGGAAAAGATGGAAGCACAGCGCCTGCTGGGTGGTAAATTCCTCGTCTGATAAATCACTTTTCGCTAATGGTGCCCTGCAGGGCACCTTCAGCGAAGTTGCTTAACTTCCTCCCGCATCACACTATCCAATACATCATTGCCCCAGGCATTGCGTACATAAGTCGCTATTTCAGCCACCTGCTGATCAGACAATGCACCGGCAAATGCCGGCATCACCGTTCCTTTTTTCCCTTCTAGAATTAATTGGATCAACGAAGATCCAGGGCCAGTTACTATTGGGCTGTTGTATAAAGCCGGCGCCCCTAGTTGAATGTCGCCCTGTCCATCACGGGCATGACAAACACTACAATTCCTGCGATAAAGCGTTTCTCCTGTCGCTAGCAGCCGTAACTCAGCTTCAGTCCACTGCTTACCGGGGCGGTTCCACTGCTGTTTAGACAACTCAAGGTCAAATTTCTCCGATTCCTGCTGGCCACAGGAAACAAGTAAATACGCGATAGCCAAAATTCCCGCTATATGTGTAATTTTCATCTTATTAGTCATATTCACCTCGGTCTGAATTCTTCACTTCATGATCGGATAGACACTGACGTTTAATACTTTATTTACTTGTTTTTCAGAGACTTAACCATATCAACAGCAATATTGAGATGAATGGTCAAGATATTCCGATGAACAGTGGCCTCACTTCATAGCTATTTAAGATTTACTATCTAAACTTAATGCACAACAAATAGTTCACAAGAGATGGGATAAATATGTTTGGTCGCAGCGACAAAGAGGCCACTACTGTAAGCGAGTATATTGAGAAAAAGAGCAAGCAGATAAAGAAAAAAAAGCAAATGATCCGCTCTAAGATTAATTACGCGTTGCATGGTCAACATAAGCACTATTACAGCAAACAGGACGTTCTTGCGAACGGCGAGAACGCTCGTTGTAAGGTCTGTGACATGCTGCTTTCTGAATTCAGAGTGCAAAAAAGGATTGATAACTGGAGCCCTTACCTGAAACCGATCCGCAAAACCCCTCAGCAACCAACAGAACAAGAGCGCCTCGAAGATATATTAAAGGATGCCATCTGAATCAGTTGCAATCAATAACTCTCTTTCTTTAATTACGTCAATAATCAAACAGCACATGTGAATATTTTTCAGCTGGGGAATATGACAGCCTGATCACCCGGCTTCCAGACAGGCAGCTTGGGCATCATCGATTCAAATAATTTCGTTCTCAACATCTCCTGCAACCATGACTGAAGCTTTGGATATGGCGCCTGATCAAACCAGGGTTTGTCAACAAATGCAAATTGGCGAATAAACGGCACAATACCGATATCTGCGACGGAAATAGTATCTCCGAGCAAATATTTTGACTGGCTTAATGCCTCTTCAAGATCCTGTAAAAATTCTTCACCCTCGGCACGGTAATGCTCAACCGGGTGTTCCGGGTGGCGGTCCGCATACTTGTAATGATCCAGATCAGGCTTGAATGAATAGTCATTCATTTCAATCAGCATTTCAGCTTCAAAAAGATAAGACTCGTCGGCTCCCAGCCACAGGTCAGGATCGTTTTTTCTCAACGCCCAGATCATAATATCCCAGCTTTCCTCGATAATTGATCCGTCAGGTAATAGCAGGATCGGCACAGTGGAATTTTTCGCCAGGCTTAGCATCTCTTCGGGCTTATCCTTCAGGTCCACCTCGCGTAGCTCCACTTTTTCACCACTATACTGAACCGCCAGGCGTGCCCGCATGGCATAAGGACAACGGCGAAATGAATAGAGCACAGGGGTCACTTTATTGCTCTCCGAGTTGTATTCTTTCAATGCAATTGAAACTGCACTGCGACCTGGTTGGTATAGTCATTCTCAAAATCAAATTCTATCGATACTTCCCCTTCATTCTCAGTAATTTTGACCTGTTTCAGATCTGGCAAGCGCAGAGCAAGATAACTGCACATTGCTCCGGCTACCTGCTCATCATCCGTCTTTATCGCATGGACAAGGTTTGCCACAACGAACTGCGCGCGCTGGTTGATATCAGGATTCCTGATTTCTTCATCACCGATGCTGATGCCGGCAGACATTTTTTCATCCATTTTGTCGAGATAGGCCGCCTGGTGATCAGGTAATAGCTTTTCCCTGTCATACTCCAGTTGTGCAACTCCGTCCAGCAACACAGCCATTACATTACTCATTATTAAAACCTGTCAGTATGTACATGAAAGTTCTCTAAATATGATTATCTAATGATAAGGACTCATTTCAAGCGTCTAATTCTAGCGAGACAGCCCGAATTCTTCACCCTCTAGTGATGAGGGTTATATTATCTTTCCATTTTTCACTTTACTCAGCGAGTTTGCCCAGTTCAGTGGTTCTGTCACCGCCAACTGCAAGTGTTCACCAACTTCGTTCTCATACCATCCGTGATCGTATCTTAACGGCTCCACAGAATACCCCCACCACGCACCGCTATTATCCTGTGCAATCCAGTTGACCCAGCGAGGAATATCGATAGATAACAGCAGGTTCTCATAACCGGAATGAGTTATTTCTGTCATATAGAGAATAACTCACCCGATGAACATCTGCATAGATTGTCAGGTGTAATGCTGTAATGTTCCCGGATACGGCCCATGTTAGAGTGCTGGCTTCGAAACAATTGATTGATTTAAGTAAGACATAGTTATACATATGAATAATACCAGTAATTCCAGTATGTGGCTGATTATAACTATCGCCTTATTGTCGATGGTGGGTCCTTTCACTATCGATACCTATCTCCCCTCGTTTCCTGCGATTGAGGAAGAATTTAGTATCGACCGCAGCCTGCTGCTGCAAAGTATTGGTTTTTATCTTGTTGCTTCAGCGATTTCCACATTATTCTGGGGTCCACTATCAGACAGCGTGGGTCGCAGACTGGTCATTCTTTCTACTCTTGTATTATATTTTATTGCCTCTGTGGGAAGCGCAATGAGCCATAACTACGATACATTTCTTCTCTTTCGAGTCTTGCAGGGCATCAGTGCCAGTGGCGGCATGGTCGCTGGCCGGGCGATGATTAGAGATGCACATGATGAGCATGAAGCACATCGTGCAATGTCCTATGTCATGATGTTATTTGCCCTCGCCCCTGCT
>JASJFV010000033.1:0-6939 GCA_033791885.1 Gammaproteobacteria bacterium
AATAGACAAACTGGTGGATATCATCCCGGCCAGCAAACGTGATCAGCAGACTGATATCGTGATGGCGACCCTGTCCAGCTTTATCGAACATGAGGCGCAGGAATCCTGGTTAGTGGCTGAGCTTCTTATCGAAGGTCTGCGCAGTCAAAATCTGGCTGTCGCAGGTACGGCGGATACACTGACTGTACTACGCTGTGGCGAGGTAGATACGCTGGTTATGGCCAGTGACTATCAACCTGACCCCGGTTGGACTTGCACTGCCTGTAAAGCCATCGGCATCGAGCCACCTGAAACATCTGTCTGCCCACAGTGTGGCGCATTGGCTGTACGGCCAATAGATGTCAGAGAGGCGATGTTACGCCTGGCCGGTCAATTGGAATGCATGGTGGAAATGGTGGAATACTCTGATGCACTGATGTCTCTGGGTGGCGTCGGCTGTCTGATGCGCACCCACTTCGACACAAAAATAGACGCACAAACTGTACCAACGGGTGCATCCAGCTAAAGGGCACAGTTATGCTTACGATCGACAACATTCAAGAGCTGCATTTAGAAATACCTTAAAAACACAAATTAACTTAAATGAAATCAATGAAAAAAATTGCCAAGAATATTGTCCAGCGACCACTGTTCGAGCATTCGATTATTGCCCTCATTCTGCTCAATGCGGCGATCCTCGGGCTGGAGACAGTCCCGGCACTTGTGGCGCACTACGGCAACTGGTTTGAGCTCGCTCACCATCTTATCCTCACGGCGTTCATCATCGAGGCTGCACTCAAAATCACCGCCGTCACCCCGCGCCTAAAACTGTACTTTGGCGATGGCTGGAATCTGTTCGACTTCAGCGTAATACTGCTCGCTCTGATACCTGCTACGGGAGAACTGGCCGTGATCGCACGTCTTGCCCGCCTGTTACGAGTACTGCGACTTATATCTACTAACCCGGAGTTGCGTCTGATCGTTGCCACCCTGATGCGCAGCATTCCCAGCATGGGCAATGTAATGCTGCTCATGTCCATTATTTTTTATATCTATGCTATTGCCGGTTATCACCTGTTCCATCTGCATGACCCAACGCACTGGGGAAGTCTGGGTCTGTCACTGCTAACCCTGTTTCGGGTGGCAACCCTGGAGGACTGGACTGATGTGATGTATACCGCCATGGAAGCCTATGACCTGGCCTGGATTTATTTCGTAAGCTTCGTCATTATGGGCACCTTCGTCATCATCAACCTGTTCATTGCCGTAGTGCTCAATAACCTGGAACAGGCCAAGACCGAACAACTCAAGGAGTTGCGCAAACCTGTCTCTCGTGATGAGCTTCTTAATGAACTGACCACGACCCAACGTGCACTAGCACGCTTACGCGAGCGTATGGAAAGGCTGGAGTGAGTCATTTCGTATAACTTCACCACGTAATCCACGTTGTCATTCTCGCTAACCGTACGCATTGCCACCGGGATACTAAAGATGATGATGTCCAGCAGGTCAAACTAAACAAAGAGATCGTACACATGCTAAGTAAAACAAAATTACAAAAAACTATGAAGAAACAACGTCAGGCACAGAAAGAACTGTTATTAGACTCGATGTCTGAACTTGCGACAGCATCTGCCGAAAAATGCATAATCGCGAAGCACTAGAAAACATTATCTCGGACGAAAAGAGCACAGCCGATTATTATAAATATCTTTAGGTGCTGGACAAAACCGGTCGTCAATTAACAAACGATGCTATTCGTACCGGGTTTAAACACGGACAAGGCGGGCGTAATCGTTTTGCACGGCCATATCTGCAACGTGCATTAAACGATATATTTACGGGCAACTTCGCTAAACGCAGTTAATGGCATGATTGGCTTAAACTTTTCATGCAAGGCTCTCATTATATGCACTTCGAAGAGTTTCTTAAAAAAAGTATGCTGTTCTGGTTTGGTGGCTAGCACTCACTGGCTGTTACGATCCGACTTAAAGCTGAACGTTGTATTAACTGGTCAATGGTAGAGATTTGCTATGCATTCTTATCTGACCACACTGCAAATTCATTGCCACTTGGCTCTGTAAAGTGAAAACGGCGACCGCCTGGAAATGGGAATATTGATTTTACAATTACACCATGGGCTCTTTTTACTTTTTCCTGGGACGCCTCGAGATCATTACTGTAAAACACAATTAATGCAGCGCCATTATCTGTTGAAGATGCTAAATCTGACTGGAAAAAACCACCGTCAATACCCTGATTTGAAAAAGCAGAGTACTCTGGACCAAAATCTTGGAACGACCAACCAAATACCTGACTGAAGAAGTCTTTTGTTGCCTTTAAATTCTTTGATGGTAGTTCAACGTAATTTATTTTCTCGTGTTCATTCATGGTTCTTACCTTTACAGACATAACTACTTAGAAGTACCTTTCTTGTTTGTCTGTATTGAATTCAGACTGTCTAACTCTAATTAAGATTCGTATTATTCGAAGTAATTACTACATATATTCGAATTAATTTATATTAATATCCCCTGTATATTACTCCACTATATTACCACCCCGTTACCAGTGCAATAGTTGGACTGAAACGTAAAATTTTTTATATACATAGAAACACGGAAAATTATGAAACGAATCATGTTATTTCTTATCACCAATATCGCCATCATGGCGGTATTAAGCATTACGCTAAGGCTACTGGGCGTTGACAGCATATTAGCTGAGAACGGTTCAGATCTAAATATTCAGGCATTAGTCATACTGTCGGGTGTCATCGGTTTTGGCGGCTCTTTCATTTCTTTACTGATGTCTAAATGGATGGCAAAACGCATGACCGGCGCGGTAGTAATTATCAACCCAAACAACAACATAGAAAGATGGCTGATTGACACTGTTGAAAAGCAGGCAAAAATTGTCGACATCAAAATGCCAGAAGTGGCTATTTTCCCCTCACCGGCGATGAACGCTTTTGCTACTGGCGCGAGTAAAAATAAGGCCTTAATGGCAGTATCTCAAGGCTTACTGGACGGCATGTCGCAAGGCGAAATTGAAGCTGTCGTCGGTCATGAAATGAGCCATATTGCCAATGGCGATATGGTGACTCTGGCACTAATTCAAGGTGTGGTGAATACCTTTGTGGTGTTTTTATCTCGCATTATTGGTCACATTGTAGACCGTGTCATCTTAAAAAATAATCAAGGGCATGGAATAGGCTACTTTGTAACGGTCATGGTGGCACAGGTTATACTATCAATACTTGCGTCTATCATCGTAATGTATTTTTCAAGAAAACGTGAGTTTATAGCGGACACCGGTGGTGCTGATCTGGCCGGACACCAGAATATGATAAATGCACTTAAACGCCTGGGTCAGGTAGAGCCAGAAGCATTACCCGAACAAATGGCGGCTTTTGGTATCAACGACAAAGGCGGCATTATGGCACTGTTTTCTTCTCACCCACCCATCGAAGAGAGAATAGCGGCTTTGGAAGAGCGCGCCCTTCGTCAAACATCGGTCTTAGAATCGTAATCCCCAATACCATTGCGATTAAGGTCTCAACCAGTTGTTTGTCCATCTGACGAAGCAGCAACACACCACCATCACTAGTGTATGTCGCCTCCGCTAAATTCAGCCTCAATTTTACGATGATTTAATGCTGGAAATGAAAGATTTTTTCGGGTACAGTTTGTCATAGATGGTTTCTTGTCTGGTACGGTGTAAGCAACTGAATTATATCAGACTTTAAAAAATCGCCTTTTTTATGCATGAAATATTCAGGCTAAAACCATAACACCGAATATCCGGGCCACATGTTGCTCCACCGCCTCGAGCTCGGCTAAGAATAAGAAATCTTTCCGCCTGTCCAGCACATGCACTTTCAAACTATTCGCACCGAGTTCGGCGGTCAATGTACCTGGCAGCAGACTGACCACATTGGCCATGAATACCCGCGGCAATCCTGGCGGCAGCCGCAGCGGGTATTATATGAGGTCCGGAGCGATGGGTACGGCGGGATGAAATGTACGCCAGGCCACATCCACACCACCAAGCAAGGAACGCATGAGGAAAAAGGGCGTAAACCTTAGCAACTGGTACCAGACGAAAGGTGCAGGTGGCAATAGCGCGATGCTAGTAATAACCGCAAGCGACACGACCGGCACACCGATCCACCAGGACGCTGCAGCGCCGTCGGTGAGGCTCCACCAGATAAATGAGAACAGAACCCCTCGCCAGACGATGCTCGACCAGCTAATTTTCGCCTGCATCACGGTATCACTTGGGAACCCTGTTCCAGTAGCCTGTCAACTGCCTCGCAGGCGGCATCCACATATATCCGAGAGCAACTTGACGATAATGATGGTGCTGGAAAAGGTTAAAGCGACCGCCACATACAAGGCGGCTATCGGCGTCATGCCCATCGTTAACGCAATGAAATATCCTACTACACTGGTAAACATGACCTGGCCAAGCCCGGTTGCCAGCGCCACCGGACCCATGGTGCGGATGATATGCAGATCCAGCTTGAGACCGACGACAAACAACAACAAGGTGATGCCAAATTTGGCCAGCAGATCGATCTGGTCATTCGCACTCACCCAACCCAGCACCGAGGGTCCGGCCAGAATACCCACCACAATAAAGGCAACAATCAACGGCTGTCGCAGGCGCATACAGATAGCGCCCACACCAGCCGCCACCAACAGCAGTACCGCCATTTCGGTAAAGACGTCGCTAAATACGGGGGACATGATTCAGCAGTTCTCTCTGTGAATTTACGCCCATGCTACCCTGGGTTTAGCTTGACCAGGCAAGGAATGTGGCGTGAATTTTAATATCGACCACCCCTTCGATTTCCCCAATCTTGTGTTTCAGGAACACCGGAGTACCCATTCCGGTAAAACTGCCATCGATAGATACAACACCGTCGTCGACCTTGACCACCAACCCGGCGCCATGGAAGCGCTCGTAGGTGTTCACGATCTCCTTGATCTTCCGTTCGATTGCCGCATCCGCCAGCGGCACCTTCGGCACCACCCGGATCTCGTTGTCCACCTCGAATATACCCAGCGTCGTCCAGGCAAAACGGTCACTGATCAGCTTCTGCTCGTAGAGCCTAACCTGACCAGTGAGCACTACCAGCCGTTGTTCCACGTGCACCTCGATCCGGGTGTCGCGTAGCTTCGTAGATCCTGCGATCTTCGCTTCTATTTCGTGTTGTATAAGATCATCGCTCCGGGCCAGAACCGGATCTACCTGAAACAGGACCAGTATCAGTAACAATACGGGCCCTCCTATGCGTTTCATTACCTCGTTCATCGTTTGCACCTCTGGTTTAGAATTCGATATTCCCGAATACTCATTGATCGTACCCTGACGGGGATGGGTACAGGCCCTGCGTAATACTGGGCGATTTCAAACCACTGTTTGATAGCCCAGGTATTTTTTGATAGATGTTGGTAGACATAAAAACCTCTGTAGGAACGTGCCAATGGTTTTGCTTTCAGAGGAAACTATATGCCTTTCGTGAAGACACGATAAGTCGAATCTTTTATGCCATATGTTCGTATATTTCGATCATAGGATCGATTGAGCCAGCGCTCAATCCCTTAACGTGTTTAGGCTACCGTTGATAATTCCGCAACGTCCGGCATCAAACAGTAACCAACTACAGCACCTGCTTCATAACGTCGGAATACCACTTCATGACAAAAAGCGTGAGCATCTTGTCGAAACGCTTTCCCAATGGAGCATGATATATGGCTATTTTCCTTTTTCGATCAGCGTTTATTCCTTCGTTCATATTATTTATCCCATGACTTTTCATCGGCAAATAATAACTCGCGGGCTGCCTCGACCACGGCGGAGACGATGGGGTGCGTGACCCTGCGTTCGACGGTGATGGCGTAGAAATGCTCTTTCACCTCATCGACCCGACCAATCGCTGCCACATGATACTGCCGCTCCACCTCGGCCTCGATTGCAGCGGGTGCGATAAAGATCCCCGCGCCTTCCTGCCCAAAAACCTTCATCAGGGCGCTGTCATCAAACTCTGCAACCCTATGCGGACGGATGCGATTTTTATCCAGCCATTGGTCAATACCGGAACGCAGCTGAGTACCACTGCTGGGCAACAATATCGGTGCACCATCCAGACAGCGGGGGAAATCACCCTTTAGCTTCTTTTCCAGATTCTCTGTAGCAAAGAAGCTGACCGCACACTCGCCGAGCTTGTGACTGAAGCCCCGCGTACTGACCGTAGGCGGGATAGGACGGTCGGCCAGCACCAGATCAAGGCGATGCACGGCCAGTTCCGCCAACAGCGTATCGAGACTCGCCTCGCGGCAGGCCATACGCACCGACTCTGGCATCTGCAGCGCGGGCGCGAGGATACGATGGGCAATGGACTTGGGAACCACATCGACCACACCCACCCGGAACAGCTGGGGACGGCCTTCCGGTAACTGATGCATAACCTCTTCCAGCTCACCGCCCAGCGAAAAGATTTCATCGGCATAGCTCAACACCAGCCGTCCGCTGTCAGTGAGTTCCAGATTACGTCCGACCCGGCTGAACAGGTCCACCCCAAGATATTCCTCCAGCAGGCTCAATTGCCCACTGATGGTCTGCGGCGTCAGGTGCAGGCGTTCACTGGCCCTGGCGACACCGCCTTCTCTGGCCACCGCCCAGAAGTAGTGCAGATGCTTGTAGTTAATCACAGGTTCTCCATTACTTCGTAATTACCGAATAGTATATCAATTATATTCGACTTTTACTGTTTACCAAACCTGCCTAGCATGCCTGCTTATGAAATATCAACAGCCAAGCAACGGAGGACCCTATGCAGATTAACATCCAGGCACGCCAATTTTCCCTGACCGACGCCCTGCGCAACCATGCCGAACGGCAGCTGCGTTTCGCCCTGGCCTGCTGTGACGATCACATTAAGCAGGTAGTGAT
>JASJFV010000034.1:0-2789 GCA_033791885.1 Gammaproteobacteria bacterium
ATAGCGAGGAATCATTGATTCACGTAAGCAAACGGATAATGAAAATTCAGGACTTCCTCGACAGGGCACGGGTGGTCGAGAATGTTTCGACTTATCTGCAATACCGCTCATCAACTATGACAGAAGGTGAGTTTCTAGCAGCGCTATGTCGGCGTACCGGATGTGAAATATTACTCGATGTGAATAATGCTTACGTCAATCAAATTAATCATGGCATAGATGCGATGAATTTTATTCGAAGCCTGCCCTCTGAGCATATAAGAGAAGTGCATCTTGCCGGCTTTGAGGATAAAGGCGACTATCTGATTGATGCGCATAATAACCGTGTGGCAGATCCCGTCTGGCAGTTATATGAATCCCTGCTGCAGTTACATGGTGAGAGACCGACATTGATCGAATGGGACAATGCTATTCCTTCCTTCGACGTGCTGATGGAGGAAGCGCGGCTTGCCGAGCAGAAGCTTGATGCATCGAGCAGAATGCATGCTGGCAATCTATATCAGCAATCGGGAGTCGGCCAGGCATGAAAAATGAGTGTAACCTTTATCGTAGCCAGGAAATATTTTCAGAAATGCTGGAAAGCCGTCAATCGGACAGTAGTAATGAAGACCTGGCATTTCGGGCAATAATTGATGCAAATCCGCGCATCCCCGGACAGCTAGCATCAGATATATATCGCAATAACAGCATCGGTGCGAGGACGAGGGCGCTAGCGGAAATTTTCCCGGTCGTTGAAAAAATACTGGGCAAGCAATGTTTTGCTGGCATGGCTCAGGAATTCGTCACCGCATCACCCTCTATAGAGCCTGACCTGAATAGCTACGGTGAAAACTTCCCGAGTTTTTTGTGCACAATTGTTACTCAGCAGAAGGCGTTCACAGAATTACCTTATCTGACTGACCTTGCTACTCTTGAATGGTACTTTCACGCTGCCTATTATGCGATGGATGACTTGCTGTTTACTCCAACAAGTTCATCCGAAATTGACACATCAGTTATACTCGCACAGAGTCATTCTTTACATTGTTTTTCAACGGCTTATCCCGTTTACGCTATCTGGCAAGGACATCAGGGTAATGAACAGGCAAAGCAAGTCACTGCTATCAACGGCAATGAATATATACTCATCAGTCGCCAGCAGGGTCATCCTATCGTAAAGAAAGTAACTAAAGAGGACTGTGAAATCATTCATCTGGCAGAAGATAAAAAAGCACTTGAGGGCGTTGTCGAGATGGCAGTGAAGCTGGGACTGGATATTCAGAACAGGTTGCCAGCCATGATTGAACAGGGCTGGCTCATATTATCTGATGACGGCCAGGTAAAGACTTAAGCGATGGAACTAGACAGGGCGAGCCTTAATAAACTATACCGTTATGCCTATACACTAACGGCAAATGAAGCTGATGCCTACGACCTGTTGTACAACGCAGTTGAGACCTGCTTAAACAGGCCATCTGAAACAATTGAAAAAAATATCGCCTATATGCGCGTTATTATGAAAAACCGGTTTATCGATGATTATCGTCACAATCAATCATTCCCTCATGAGGATATTGCTGATCATAGTCCAGTCAGTATAAGTGGGTCCTCTCTGGAAGATGTGGTTATTGCCAGTCATGATCTTGCTGTGCTGTGGGAATCTCTTGAGCCAGTCGATCGAGAGGTGCTTTTTCTCTGGGCAGTCGAGGGGTTTAGTATGAGAGAAATTTCGGAAAAAATTGAGGTTTCTCGAGGAACTCTGTTGTCACGAATTCATCGTCTTCGAAAACGCCTGTCAGAAAATTTGAATGACAGGCAGAGAGGTCAGGCATGAAAAAGTCTTTAAAACAGCCGTTGAAGCAGCAGGTGCAGAATCAGCTAAACGAGGTTCAACTGGACAAAACTCAGTTGGCTGCACTGGAAAAACTGATGGCGGGTGGTGAAGACAAAGGCAAGAAAGGTTCCAGTCGCACCTGGATACCCCTGGCCGCAGCAGGAATGTTTTTATTCGCCGTTATCACGGCTTTCATGACATTGCAGTTTTCACAAGATAACTTACTGACTATGCCACAGCAGATTGCCGAGGAAGTAGTCAGTAATCACCTTAAGCTGAAGCCACTGGAAGTAAAAACCGGATCGATTGATGCTGTGAGAGGGTATTTTACAAAGCTGGATTTTATGCCAGTGGAGAGCAGCCTGCAGGCGTTAGATAACCTACAGTTGATTGGCGGGCGCTATTGTTCATTGCAGGGTATCACCGCCGCCCAGTTAAGAATGAAACAGGGAGAAAACTTGCAAACCCTGTATGAGACTGAGTACGTGCCAGATGTGTTTGGTGACATCCCCCGTTTGGAGAAAGGCGAGGCACCACTTGTCGTTTATGCCAAAGGTATCAAGGTCAAGGTATGGGTTGAAAAAGGTTTGCTGTTTGCCCTCACAGATTCACCAGAAGTTGCTGGCGGGAAGGAGATGGACGGATGAGAAATTATTATGAATTACAGGCCTCAAGCACATGTGGCCTATTGTTGCTGGTAACAGTCTTTCTGCTACTGGCGGCGGCTCCAGTGTATGCCGATATGGTTGTAGTTCCCGCTGGAAAATTCATGATGGGCTGTTCCGTCAATGACTCTGATTGTGAAAAAGATGAGGGTCCGCAGGGCGGTACATTAATCACTGTTCCGGCGTTTAAGATAGATAGAAATGAAGTGACGGTTGCAGAATATGCGGAATGCCTCAAAGCCGGTAAATGTAGCAGACCGAAAGATTTTGCCAGAAACAAGTACTGTAACTTTGGAAATACTGAACGGAAT
>JASJFV010000035.1:0-5284 GCA_033791885.1 Gammaproteobacteria bacterium
AAACTGCTCGATACTCGTGAGTTATGGCTTTTCGATAAAGATGAGCGGCAGCCTCTCGCGCTTCTGGCAACACTTAAACCAGGTGATAAACAGCCATCACCCGAGCCAAAATACTGGAAGTCTTGCCTTGGTGCTAATGGCGTAGCAAGTCAGTACCGATTCCCTGCCGCGAGAGAACTGGAAAACCTCATCGAAAGCACGGCCAGTTCTAATATCTGTCGATATTGGGTTAACCGTGAAGAAGATGGCGGCGGTTTGCTGGAGAGAAGTAAAGAGTGTATTTTTGTAGACGAGTTTCCGAGCTTTTTGATAAGTGATATCTGGCCGGATAAGATAGATTCGTCAATGGTGAATAAATACATAGAATGGATTGCACCATCATTATTAACGCTGCAGAATTTAACTGATGTTGAGCGTAATCGATTAGAGAATAGTCTGAACGTTCAGGCGGTATCTGTCGAACACCACTGGCATCTGTACCCGGAGATGGTCGATGAAACAAAACTGACTGCTGCCAGGGTACAATGCCGTTTACAAAAATTATGAGCTTTTCTAATTATTCTGATTAATGGTTTCATTCACTCTTGATGATTCTGTCCAAGAGTGAATGAAATACTCAGCTTTCTAATACGACAATTAATCCAGCCGTTAAAGCGCCCGATAATGCGGTCAATAGCCATTTCACTCTGGCGAAAGCTCGGTGGCTCATTTTGTCTATCATTTTAAATAACATAAGCAGTGCCTCCTCCTGATAACATATAAATTATTAACATTGCTCGTTGCTATGCAATTGCCACGATTAGATGGTTCTCTTCGTTTTCATCAGCATCATTGGTCGCAAAGGTTTCGAGTTTTTCAAAAAATGTTTTGTGATCGATATAATGTGCGCCATCACAGGAAAAAGTCATGCCGATCAGGCCATTTATCCGGTTGATAGAACCATTACGCATATAGATCGTCTGGTCTGTCGAACGTAGTCGCTTGAACTCTTTTAAAATAGCTAGCGTGTTCTCCGTGTCTATTACCGGCTGCAGATGATTTATCTTGCAGTCACGGAATTGATCAAGAAAACCCGGGCTTAGCACTTCATCCATAACGAAGACGCGGTAACGAAACGCATCGTCAGCAAACCAGCAGGTTAACTGACTTGATGAATAGTGAATCTTTACATGGAATGCGCCTTTGAATGCTAATAACGCATAGACAATCTCATGGATACGATCCAGGTCGGTGTCGAACAGGCTCTCAACCCGGGACTGCTGGAACAGAAAATTCCTTACCGAGGGATCACCTTTAACTTGTAACCATCTTTCTGGCATAATAATTTCCTCTCTCTTTTTTGATTTAACTAAACGGTATCAATTTCCTCTTCAGCTAACGATAAAATTGAAGTTGTAGTTGAAGGTATTTATTTTTGTATTACGTTGTCGCTAAAGCATAGTGACAGTACTTTACTGTCGTTAAGGTTAGCGCCCAGGTAGAGGGCAGAATGCTGCAAAAAACGTGCACGACTATGTCTATACAAGGCGTAATCCTGTGCCTGGCTGTGGTTCAACAGGCCGGCATATGTATTATCGGGTCTGTTATTGTCACGGGTCATCGTTGCATTGTTATTCATTCTTCTTACCTCGCTGGTTAATCAAAAACTTGTTGATTTTGCGATCGGCTTAAAGCTGCTGATCCGGAGCGGTTTAATACCTGAGTATTTTGCTCAGGATTTAAGTATAGTGATTAAGTATATAAATAATAATTGATATTTTTGATAATAATCATAGAATATTATCTATGGTCGGTATAAAAGTAGGGCAACTCGCCCGTCGTATTAGTCTTCGACAACTGCAGGTTTTCGAGGCTGTCGCTCGCCTGTTAAGTTATACGCGAGCTGCCGAGGAGCTTTTCCTGTCGCAGCCAACAGTCTCAATGCAGATCAAGAAACTGGAATCAGATATTGGACTACCATTGACAGAGCAAACCGGTAAAAAAATTTCGTTGACAGAAGCAGGAACGGCGTTACACCAGACGGCACTGGATATTCTGGGTACGCTGAATCGTTTCGAAATGCAGGTTGATGATCAGAAAGGTTTGCGAACAGGACAGCTACGTATCTCTGTAGTGACCACAGCAAATTACTTTGCGCCCCGTCTAATTGGTAAATTCACCAGTCAATATCCCGGCATTAATGTGTCGCTCGATGTTGGCAACCGTGAGCACATTCTTGATCGTATGAGTCGAAACATGGATGATCTTTATCTGGTCGGCAAGCCCCCTGAATCCAGCGAACTGGAGTTTCAGCCCTACCTTGAAAACCCGATGGTGGTCGTTGCGCCTGTAAACCATAGACTGGCGATGAAGAAATCTGTTTCGTTGGCTGAAATTGCAGAAGAACCCTTTATTATCCGCGAACCAGGATCAGGTACGCGTATCGCGGTAGAACAGCTATTTGCAAAATCCGGTCATGAGCTCAATATCCGGATGGAACTCGGCAGTAATGAATCGATCAAGCAGGGGATATCGGGCGGATTGGGTATAGCGGTGATCTCTATGCACACGATCACCAGCGGTGACCTGACTGAGCTCACAATTCTTGAAGTGGAAGGCTTTCCTATCTCGTGGCATGGTTATGTGGGGCACCCGGGTGGTAAACGACTCTCTGTTGTGGCTCGAACATTTATCGACTTTATGTATAAAGAAGGTCCTTCGTTGCTACCGGATAATATGAAAAAGAGTGGTTTATTTGATAGATAAGTATATTAATCATTAATGCGAAAACCTACACGATTTTAGTTACGAGGGTGGAGCACCATAAATGGGTGGCTCTCAAATTGCATCGGTAATTGAGAAATTCGCCCCGCCGATTATGAGACCCGGCTAGCGAGTTTTGAAACCCACTGACGCCGATCTGTGTTACGCGTATGTACGGAGTGGATTTTCGAGTTAAGACTACCCGGGACTCTTGAAAAAAATCTCTATTCGGGTGCCTTTCTGTGGAGTGCTTCTTACTTTTAGTGGCCAGTGAAAACGCTCTGACAGACGTTTAACGATGGTTAGTCCAACGCCGTGACCGATATTTATATCACTCTTTGCCCGGTAGTGTGGCATGAAAATTTTATCTACTTCTTCCTTGCTCATACCAATGCCACTGTCTTCGATGATGACGCTATTATCAGTTATCGTGATATCTATTGTTCCAGACTCAGTATATAAGATCGCGTTTCTGATCAGGTTGCCGAGCAAGACAGACAGCACTTTATCTGATGCGTTAATATTCAGTTCATGATGTTCGGTGATAGAAACGGGTATGTTTTTAATCCGGTTGAATGGTTCGGCTCTTTCAATTTCTTCATGTACGATATCGTTTATATTTACAGATTCTATCGATAAGGCGCTATCAGATTCACGGGCAAGCAACAGAAAGGCCTCGGTAAGGTCCTCCATATCGTCTACCGCACGTTTGATCTTTTGCAGACTCTTCGTTGCAAGATCGGATGATTTTTTTTCACCCTGTAACATATCAGTTGCTATTCGGATAACGGTCAGGGGGGTTCTCATTTCATGGCTGGCATCTCGTGTGAAGTTTCTTTCTCGTTCTATAAAATTATCCAGCCTTTCACCTAGGTGATTGATCGAGTTTGCCAATAGTTGAATTTCGTCATCGGTCTCAAAAGGTATTTCTTCGAGATTGATCGAGGATATCTGCTTCGCGCTAAAGTCGATCCTGTTTACCTGGTTGGCCAGCCAGCTCACTGGAGAGACCATGCGACGGCTGAAACGATAGGAGAACCATAAGGTCGCATACAGAAATATCAGTATCAGAGTTAACGGGAACAGGCCGTAATACATCGCCAGAGAATCTACCTGGTCACGGTAGTACAACAGATAAAGGTCGTTGTCACCTTGCCTGGTCTTGTATACCACGATATGTTGTTCTGTACTCTCATGGAATCCCTGTGTCAGCGGTAATCTTGTTTTTATATCAACAGGTAATTCTTCGATATCAAAATAACCTGTCAGGTTCTGCGTGTCAGGAAGTGGAAAAGTATCGTTGGATTGATATCGTTCCCAGAAATAGTCAGCCTCCTGTTTGATGGCTTCCTTGATGAGGGTTTCTTCTAATACGACTTTGGCAAAGAATACGCTGAGTAAGGCGGCGACACTGATAAATAAACCTTGAACAATAAAGGCACGATTTATCTTGTGTATAAGGCCTCTATTCTGTTTCATTCGAATCGATGATCTTGAAACCATTGCCCTGTACCGTCAATAAGATATTCTTGTCGAAAGGTTTATCGACGATCTTTCGCAGGTTGTATAGATGGCTGCGCAGGGTGTCGCTATCTGGCAGGATATCTCCCCATACCTGTCTTTCCAGTTCTCGACGGCTGACCACTGCGGGTGATGCACGCATCAGCACAGACAGTATCTTAAGGCCTATGGGAGTTATCGCGAGTTCTTTGTCACCGCGCTGAACTTTGAGCGTTGATGTATCTATAGATAATTCACCGACACTGATTATCTCTTTCTTGATGTCGCCGGAATATCGCCTGATGAGTGATCTCAGCCGTGCTTCGAGTTCCTGGATAGCAAATGGTTTGATCAGGTAATCATCAGCGCCTTTATCAAGACCACTTATCTTATCGTCTAATGTATCTCTTGCGGTCAACATGATGATCGGCACGTCACTTTTTGCGTCTTCTCGAATCTTCTGACATACCTCGAGACCGTCCATGCCTGGAAGCATCAGATCCAGGATGATGGCATCGTACTGGTTGCTTACCGCGAGATGCAGACCGGTGATGCCGTCAGCTGCGTAGTCGATGATGTATTCCCTGTTTTCCAGGTAAGCGCCGACCATCTCTGCAATATCTGCATGATCTTCGATAAGTAATACGCTCTTTGATTCGCCTGGATTCATTGGTTACCTATAAAAAATATTTAGCTGATAAAAATAATAATGACTGGTGAGGCATAGGCCTCACCAGTCGTCCGTTTCAAACTGTTTATCGATTACTGGTTGCTTAATACGATAAGGTTAAAATCACTCGGTGTTCCGCCACCACTCACAGGTTGACGAGCTATCACTGTTGATACCGACCCTGCTGCCAGGTTGAAAGCTGGAATATCTATTGCAGCCGTACCTGCACCGCTATTAGTTACAACGCGGATGTCATAATCACCTGGAGGCACAGTTACATAATCGGTTATTGTGCCAAAAGTGAAGTCATCCAGTAATGGTTTAACTTCCATACCCAACTCTACTTGCTCTTTTGTATATTGTCCGGCAGGT
>JASJFV010000036.1:0-3482 GCA_033791885.1 Gammaproteobacteria bacterium
AATTTGTATGGTGTCGCCCTGGCCGATGCGATCAAGGCGACCAATTCGTTGTTCCAGCAGGTCAGGATTCAATGGCAGGTCAAATAAGACAAGGTGATGAGCGAACTGGAAATTTCGACCTTCACTGCCAATCTCGGAACACAGTAGAACCTGGCTGCCTGATACCTCATCAGCAAAGAAGGCTGCAGCACGGTCACGTTCAACAATACTCAGGCCTTCATGGAAGACTGCGGCATGAATACCCGTATGCATTTTCAGGTGCTCGGCCAGGTCAAGCACAGTGTCTCTACTGGCAGCAATCACCAGTACTTTTGACGGATTTAGCTTTTCCAGTGTAGCGGCCAGCCAGCTAACGCGCGGATCCAGTAGCGTCCAGCCAGGCTTGCTGCCGCTGTTGAGGTATAGCAGCTCTGGAGATATGCGCATTCTCAGGTCATCATGGCCGACAGGATGATATTCGTTCAATTGAGCCCGGTAGATTTCGGGTAATGGCAGCGGGGCCGGATGGACGGTTCGCTGCGGAAAGCCTTTGACTGCAGCGCGCGTATTACGAAAAAGCACGCGGCCTGTTCCATGACGGTCGAGCAGGTGTTCAACAAGTTCTGACCGCGCCTCTGCGCCCGCCGCAGTATCCTTGCCGGCTGTCTGCAGGTGATCCAGTAGGGACTGGTTGTCACCTTCATTGAATGTGCTGTGGATCAGTTGCTGATCTGCCTCCGTCAATGGTTTGTCATTGACCAGGTCTTCAACTGTCTGTGCGACCGGTTTGTAATGTTTCTCTTCTTCAAGGAACTGCGAAAAATCAGGAAAGCGATCAGGGTCCAGCAGGCGCAGGCGGGCAAAATGGCTTTCTTTACCCAGCTGTTCGGGAGTCGCGGTCAATAACAGCACGCCCCTGGTATGACTGGCCAGCTGTTCGACCATCTGGTATTCATCGCTCACCTGTTCTGGCGACCAGGCAAGATGGTGTGCTTCATCGACAACCAGCAGGTCCCAGTCGCCGTTTCTCGCCTGCTGAAAAATCTCCGGGTTCTGTGTTAGAAACTCGACACTGCACAGTGCCAGTTGCTCAGTCAGAAACAGGTTTTCTGACATCTCTTCGTCAGTTGCCGCAAAGCAGCGATCTTCATCAAAGATGCGGAAGTGCAGATTGAAGCGTCGCAGCATTTCCACCAGCCATTGATGGACCAGTGATTCTGGTACTACTATCAATATCCGTCGTGCACGACCTGTTAACAGCTGGTGGTGCAGGATCAGGCCTGCTTCGATCGTTTTCCCCAGACCGACTTCATCAGCGAGCAGTACGCGCGGTGCATAGCGATTGGCCACTTCATGTGCAATATATAGCTGGTGCGGAATCAGGCTGGTACGGCAACCGGTTAATCCGTAGAGATCAGAATGGGCGAGGTTGTTTTGATGTTGCAATGTCTGGTAACGAAGCTCAAACCACTTGTCAGGGTCAACCTGGTTGTTCAACAGGCGCTCAGTCGGGCGATTGAGCTGGATAAAGTTATCCAGGCCGGCTTCTTCCAGTTCGACAGCCTGGCCATTTTCATCCTGCCCAATGTAGGTGACCAGTCCCTTTTCTTCGTTAACGGCTGCTACCTTGATGTTGACGCCATCATGACTGGAAATGGTGTCGCCAATGGCGAAAACGATTCGGCTTAGCGGCGCCGTTTGACGAGAATAAATGCGCGTCTCACCGCTAGCGATGAAGACGATTGTAACAGTGCGCTCGTCAACAGACAGCACTGTGCCAAGGCCCATTTCGAGCTCGGCATCACTGATGCACCGCTGCCCGGGTATAAAATCGTACACTTGATTATTTCCTGAGTGAGTCAACGTGCCGACGGAAACCGGACACACTGAACAGAGTTAACCTGCAATTATATCTCAGGCCAACCTGTTTCAGGAATGCTGATCGATTGTATTTCAGGAACTCCGTAATACATAAAACGTAAAACGGAATGCTGTTTTTATTTAATCAGCCCTTTAAGGAAACCCAGGTATGCCCCTTTATCCCATGGGCGGCCGCCGAGGGCGATGTAGCGCAGTTTGCCTTCAGGGTCGACAAAATAGGTTGACGGCAGCCCCCTGGGCTGCCATTGCTCGGTGGCTAAGCCATCGCTATCAAGCAGGGTATTCATATCGGGAGCAACAGTGCCGAGGAAATCAAACACCGTATCTTCATCTTCCGCCGTATTGATCAGCACAATGGTAAGCCCTGTGTTTTTGAATTCAGCGGCAATCGCCTGGATGGTTGGCATCTCTCTACGGCAGGGGCCGCACCATGAAGCCCAAAAATGAGCAAATACCCACTTGCCACGAGACTGGGACAGATCGTAGCTGTCGCCATTGATATCGTTTAATACTAGCGCCGGAGCATCTCGTCCATCTACAGTGATAATGCCTCTAGGCAGTGCCTGCGTGGCATCGCCCGCATTTGCCCTGAAAGTGATTAAGGCCAGCAGAGTAAATAGCGCGGTGATGAAAAAGAGTTGTTTACTTAGCGTGATGTGCATGTCAGGTTTTCGACAGTGATAATGCGTGGTTTGCCGGACTTGTCTGCACCGGTTCTAAATGTGGCTACCAGGGTAAAGGGCTTGTCCTGCCACTCAACAGCAACATTACCGCCTACGAGCTCATGTATACGTAAATCGCGGTTTTCCGGTAATTGCGTCCAGCCGAAAGTGGACTGGTGTGACTGGGACAAGCCGGTCTGCTGCCAGGTTTTCATCCAGTGATCGCGTTTGAATCGTTTCATCTGGCTGCCGTCTGCGGCTATAAACTTCCATTCATCGAGGGATAGCCAAAGTGTGTCATAGGTC
This sequence comes from Gammaproteobacteria bacterium, assembly GCA_033791885.1. Taxonomy (GTDB): domain Bacteria; phylum Pseudomonadota; class Gammaproteobacteria; order BMS3Bbin11; family BMS3Bbin11; genus BMS3Bbin11. The sequence goes on from JASJFV010000036.1 coordinate 2,829, forward strand.
TTGTTATCAACCATACCGAAGACAAAGCAAGTTTTTATGATTGCATCGATGGAAGCCTGGTTGAAGCCTCTGCCGGAATAGAAAGCAGCCAGTTGTTCAGGAGTGCGTGAACCGATGACGACAATGAGGTCTTTATCCTCAAAGCGATTGACAGCATCATCTTTTTTTTCTACTTTGGCAGCATGACCTGTTGACGATGTCGCCAGTATCAGCAGGCAAACTATAGATGTCATGATCAATTTATATTTAATCATAAAGCCTGGTTTCCAGTTCAATAATAGAAGCGTTGTTCAATTGAAGCACAGACATTAATCTACATCAAACAGGAACCCTTGTTATCAATAACTGTCCACAACAACAGCATGGTTAAGAAACTACTGTGAGCGAAAGTGTCTTGTCATAATAATGTCAGGGGTGCACTCTCCATAGATCGAATTAATCAGATTGATGCTGCCCGGTCACTTTATCGCACGAAATAGCGAATAATTCCGAAGCTTCAATTTACATTTTAGACCGAGGTTTTTTAATGAGTTGTTGTTGCCCACATTCAAATTCGGCAAATCGTTTTTTTTCTTTTTTTGCCGGCAGGTATCGCCGGCGTTTTGAGAAGAAAGGCTTCGAACCCTCTCAGCAGCACTTGCTGGAGGGGCTGCA
>JASJFV010000037.1:0-2996 GCA_033791885.1 Gammaproteobacteria bacterium
TGAGCCCATTCAGCAGATTTACGGGTTCCGCGAGTCGGATGCGGCACCCAGAGTAGAGGGAGAAGGGGCGGCCTGCCCACTACGCCCACAGCTTGCAATCCGTCCGTGGCCGACTATCCGAAAGACTATCCGTGGATTCCAGAAGGCTTATCCCGAAGGCACAGTTTTTGTAAACAAGCCCCCGAAGAATCCGATCCTGTATCTATTCGACATGTTGCTGGAGATGGTGTTTTCGTCTTCTATCGAGCGGCAGCACCGTGAAAATAAACCAGTGATGGACAACATGACCCATTATGACGATCGCCTGCCGAACAAAACCTACGTCTGGGGAGTAACCTTCGGTGACGATGCGGTCTGCTGGACTGACGATTTCGTCGTTGAGCAAGGCAATGTCGTGAATGCCGAGGTGGGCGGCAATCCCATCGTTGTGGCATGGGACCCGCGCTACGAAAGTCTTGGGCTATGGTACAACGACACCGGGAAGCCAGTCACCGAAATTGACTTCTTCGGCAATACACCTACGGGACAGCTTAAGCGCGTCGAGGCTTTGAGACCCGGTCTTTTCTGGCATGTCTGGGTGGAGTTTTTCCCGAATACCGATATCAATCGTGTTGGTGCAGTTGCTGACCAGGCTGCTGCCTGATATCACGCTAATCTGAGTTTGCTTCCAGGATAACGTGAAGATGTGCATTCTTCACTACGTGTTCTCCAGTAAGTTATGCTCTGCACCTGTCTGAACTGATGCTATTCTTCATCGGTTATCAGTGATTCAGGCCTCGTCGCAAGCCATACGACAACAGCAATCATGATCATTACCACGGTCCAGACGATATAAGGCGGTGGTTGTATCAGGGCAAGACTGATCAGGCTGCTTACGCTAGCACCGGCAATTGCAAAGCGTTTGTTTTGCCTTGATAACACACCGTCTTCAACAAATTCCTTTACTGTTTCACCGAATTGCGGGTGGGCGTAGATTTTTTTCTGCAGTGCAGGAGAGGATCGGGTAAATAGAAAGGCGGCAAGTATCCAAAGCGGGACTGTAGGTAGTAGCGGCACAAAAATACCAAGGGTTCCTGCACCAAGAAATAACAATCCCAGGACACGGTATATAAACAATTGTGGTCTTCTCATATTGGTAGTTATCAGATGCCGCGTCAGCTCACAGTCTAATTTAACACAGGGGAGGGTGTTTTAGATTTCTGAGATCAAGGCGGCTGAGCACTTGAGAATGAACGTTCGTATAGCTAGTAGTTCAAACAGATCAACAATGACACCGTTGCTACCTGTACTGTTTGCGATATGCTCTCGGCGATAAACCGGTCCACTGTTTAAATGAGCGGGAAAACACGCTGGGGTCCTTGTATCCTACTGCAATGGCAATGTCAGCAATGCTCTTTTCGGTTAACTTAAGGTGGCTACTGGCCTGCTCCTGACGAAGTATGTTGATCTCCTTTGTAAGCGTGGACCCCATGGCTTTCAACTTTCGTCCCAGGGCACGCTTTTCATAACCGCACAGCTCCGCAGCAACTTCGGCATTGAGGTCGGTTCTATGAAGATGGGGATGTAAAGCCTGTCGTATTGCATCATTGAATGATCGCGGTGGCGTCTGGTATATAATGTCATTTATTGAATTATGCTCTATCTTATTGATATTCATAGATAGCAGCAGCCATTTCTGAGGGAAACGTATCGACGGGCCGCGTCGGTCACCGCGGGATATCAACAGCTGATGATAACCGGGTGGTACAGCATCCGGATCAGAAAGCCGGATCAGAACTTCATGCGGATTCCACTTGTCAGCTGTACAGTTCTGAAAAATCGATGTGAACAGGCCAACATAAAAGGCATCCGCCTGTGCTGGAACCATGCTGGGTTCAAACACACGATAGGCGCGGAATGTGGCATGTTCGCCATCGGTATCGAGGCGCATCTGCACAGAACTCGCCTGGTTGACGGATTCGGCAGCAAAACGGAAAAAGAAGTCACCAAAAGAAGCGGCATGCTTTACCGACTCGGTGAACACTGGCCACGCAGACAGGTCCAGATTCTCTCCGATATGAACCGCGAGAAAAGGATCTTGCGCCGTCTTTGCCATGGCTTCGATCACTTTATAGACCGTAACGGCCGGGACGAAGATGTCTGGTGAAGTCAGCGCTTCCCGGCTCAGCCCATGCTCGCTGAGGATGACATCAGAATCAATCTTTCGAGCATCAAGATGCTGCAGAAAGGGGAGTATCAGGCTCAAACGTATTAGTGGCAGCCCTGAGTTGCCTGAGATGTCTTTTGCTGTATTCACTTAGTCAACAAGGTCGTGTGGTAATTAATGCCAATAATAACAATGTATGGCGGGCTATTCTTTGCATTTTTTACACAATAATTGACATAAATTGTCAGGAATGCAAAGCATGGCAGATGATATTTAGGTAAATTTACGCTTAATAATTTCTGTGCATGAAAAAAGGTTGATGACAAAACCTGCTGACATTCTGCAGCTAACGATAAAAGTAACAAACACAAAACGAGGATCACGATATGCCATTTCACTCAATTTTTAAACGCGGCTGCCTGGCGATTGCCATCGCTGGATTACTTGGAATAAGTAGTCCGGCTCTGTCAGCTTCGGCACCCGCAAAAGAACCAGCAGTTACCAAGGAAGAAAAGAAGGCGGTTCAGATCCTGTTCACTAACGTCAATATCTTTGACGGCTTCAGCCCTGAATTGAAAAAGGGCATGAGTGTGCTTATAGAGAACAATTACATCAAGGAAGTAGGCAAGGACATCAACACGCCAGAAGGTGCATTCGTGGTGGATGGCAAAGGCCGCACCATGACCCCGGGCCTGATCGACATGCATCAGCATGTGATGCTGAATCCGCCTGAAGGTACCGCGGCTTACCAGACCAGGTGGGATGAGGCTGCTGGTGGCGCCTACGCACAGCATCACCTGGTAAACAATATTCTTTTGAAAGGCATCACCACTGTACGCGATATCGCCGG
>JASJFV010000038.1:0-2779 GCA_033791885.1 Gammaproteobacteria bacterium
CACCAGGCGTATTCATGGCTACAATTGCCAATGGGCATAGAATACGAACAGAAGATCGGCTTTAGCACTCTACTACCGGTTGATGAACTGATCAAAAGACTGGATAAATTAGCCTGATAGAAACTTATATCCTACATCAAAAGCCTCCCACACCAGGGAGGCTTTTTTAATTAATAGTCCGTGCTGTCTTTTATCCCGTGAAGGATTATTGCTACTGCGCCAGGTTTATCCTGCAATGGCAGCCCGATCAATGCGAATAAAAATCTCAGCTCCGGTGCATTTATTCTCCTGGAGGATTCAGCAAACTGGCCATAAGCTCGGGATCTTTAAGATGGCGCAAAAACCACTGCAATGCCTTCCCTTTGTGGTTTGTTGGCCAGGCCAGAAAAACCCGTCCACTGTCTTTTTCTTCCTCTACCTGTTTGATAACAAGTTTAGCATCCAGGACATCCTGCTTGATCCAGCTCATCGGCAGAAAGCCCGCACCAAGCCCCATCCGCTGTGCCCGGTACTTAGTATGCATGTCATTCACAGTCAGTACATCCTGACCTGATAACAGGCCTGATGTCATCGGTGCCAGGTTCCGTGAACTGTCGGCTGCCGTTACAGAACGGAACTGCATCAAGTCAGTATTTGTAAGGGGTTCCGGAAACTTCGCCAGCGGATGATCCGGGCTGATGGCAAAAGCAAATTCAACATTGCCAATCGCATGGCTGGTATACCCGCCGCCAGCAGGTCCGGCACCAGGGGCGCCGATGGCGAGATCAGCTCTTCCGCTAACCAATGCATCCCAGGTACCACCGAAAACTTCCTCCATAATGCGCAAGCGCGTTCCATTTTCATCCCGGTAAAATACTTTAACCAGTTCAAGAACGGCATCAATGTTAACCAGATCGCCGACGGCGATATGCAGTTCGCTTTCCCAGCCGGTAGCAACACGTTTGACCTTTCCCTCTAGATTGACTGCAGCGCGCAACAGGTGACGTCCTTCTATCAGCAGTTCTTTTCCTGCTGGTGTGAGCATCGCACGATGACCACTGCGGTCAAAAAGCGTTACGCCAAGGTCTTCTTCGAGTTTGTTCACGTTGTAGGTCACGGCAGAAGGCACGCGGTGTAATTCTTCTGCGGCGGCAGCAAAACTACCACGGCGGTCTATGGCATCGATGACTGACAGAGAATCGAGGGTAATGCGCATGTTCAATATATTTGAATAAGTTTATCGATATTATTCGCTATCAGTTTCATAAAGACAACCATAGAATCATATATAACATTCAGGGTAATTAAATGATTTAACTACCTGTAAATATATTTCAACAGAACACAGTCGTTCAGGAGCATAGTATGAATAAAGTAATCAAGGAATGGGGGCCTCTAACAGGCCGGGTATTGATCAGTCTGATATTTATCATGTCAGGCCTGGGAAAGGTGTTCCAGTTTGATGGTCAGGTGGCCTATGCCGCATCTCAGGGCGTTCCCCTGGCAAACCTTGCCATTATGGTCTCGATTGTTGCTGAACTCGCTGCTGCAGCAATGATAGTTTTTGGTTTCAAAGCACGGCTTGGCGCGCTCATTCTGTTGCTCTGGATGATTCCGGTTAGCCTGATGATGCATGCCTTCTGGACTATCGCAGATCCAATGGCTCAGCAGATGCATATGATCATGTTCATGAAAAATGTATCGATGATGGGCGCAATGCTGCTGATTATGTCTTTTGGGCCAGGTCCCAAGAGCATCAATAACGACTAGAACAGAAAACTAAGCGAAGAATGGGGCGGGGCATACCGTCCCAATACTTCCTGCGACAAAGGAGATAAATATTATGGGTCTAATGGTAGACGGAAAGTGGACAACCGAATGGTATCAGCCAGACAGTAAGGGACGATTCAAACGGCCACAAACAAAATTTCATCATCAGGTGACTGCGGATGGCAGTAGTGGCTTTAAGGCCGAGTCCGGGCGTTACCATCTATACGTGTCACATGCCTGTCCGTGGGCACACCGGACAATGATTATGCGTAAATTGAAAAAACTGGAAGATGTGATCAGTGTTTCTGTTGTTGATCCACTGATGGCTGATGATGGATGGCAGTTCAGTGATTATCCAGGTGCGATTACCGACATAGTCAATGAACGCCGGTATCTGCACGAAATCTACTCTATGGCAGACAGACAATACAGCGGTCGGGTGACCGTGCCGGTTCTCTGGGACAAGCAGAATAAGACCATCGTTAACAATGAGTCGCGCGAAATCATGCGCATGCTTGATACCGAGTTTGATGCATTCGGCGATTCATCAGTTACTTTTTATCCCGAATCGTTGCGTGAAAAAATCGACGAAACCATTACAGAAAATTACGAAACCATCAACAATGGTGTCTATCGCACTGGTTTTGCGACAACGCAGAGTGCCTACGATGAGGCACTGATGCAACTATTCGATGCGCTCGACCGCTGCAATGAAATCCTCGGTAAGCAACGTTACCTCTGCGGAGATATCATCACCGAGGCAGACTGGAGCCTGTTTACTACCCTTTTACGCTTTGATGCAGTCTATGTAGGACATTTCAAGTGCAATCTGAGACGCATTGTTGACTATCCAAATATCTGGAACTACGTGAAAGAGCTCTACCAGGTACCTGGAGTCGCTGAAACCTGTAATTTCGATCATATCAAGAAGCACTATTACCAGAGTCATAGCGGGATCAACCCGACACGAATAGTTCCCATGGGTCCGATCCTTGATTATTTTGAAGCGCATAACCGTGACCAGCTGCCG
>JASJFV010000039.1:0-8285 GCA_033791885.1 Gammaproteobacteria bacterium
CATCGACAATAAAAACAATAGCATCATGTCCTTCTGTCTGTTTCATGGAGTATCTAATTCATCTCATTTATCTGTGAATTTTGGTATGGCTAAGCCTACTAAAGTATATTGACCAGTTATCTCAGTATACATAGTCCCGCCATGTGCTTCTATTATGGTCCGGCTAATTGACAAACCCATTCCCATGCCCTCATCTTTGGTCGTGTAGAAAGGGTCAAATATCTGTTGAACTTCCCCTTCTGGCAGGCCGCAACCTGTGTCCTTTACTTCCACTTGCAGCCTGCCATCCTTTGCGGCGTACGAGAGGATTTCTATCTCACGCTTTCCTTGCCATGGAGCCTTGACTGCATCAATAGCATTTCTTAACAGGTTTAACATAACTTGTTCAATCTGGATCGCATCGACATTTAAAGATGTTGGATCATCGTCCAGCGACAACTTTAATCTTATTGATTCTCTTTCCATTTCACTAGCCAGGAAGCCGCTCACCCGGTTGATCAATTCGTTTATTCTAACGAGTTCATGATGCGGGTCTTCCTTATTAACGAAAGCACGCATGCGCCTGATAATCTCAGCCGCCCTTTCTGCTTCATTCACTGATTGCAGCATTATTGCTTCGAGTTCCGACAACTCAAGATTTCCACTGTCAATTCGACGCAGGCAACCTCGATTATAATTGGCAATTGCCGTTAAAGGCTGGTTGAGTTCATGTGCAAGCCCTGATGCCATCTCCCCCATAGTACTAAGACGAGTGACGTGTGCGAGATCTGACAAATGCTTCTGCTCCTTGTCGCCGACCTGTTTGCGTGCAATCTCCATACCCAGCCAGTCTGCAATCAACTGCAATATATCTCGATCCACTTCTCCGAGGTTCCGGCTAATTCTCTGGTCATCTGCAAGACATAAAAAACCATAGGGCTTTCCTTCAACCATCACCTTTACTGCTACGCAGGATGTCCAGTCTTCATTGTCTTCAACCTCTCCTTCGACTGCAAAAGACCTTTCAGTCATCATCACTTCATCGTTCTGCAGCAAATCATCGATTTCAGCAAGTGCTATCCCATCAGGCAAACCGGGTACATCAGTACGAGGGTTCTTTCCTGTCTGCTGTAAAACTTTGACCCCCCCGCCATTTCGGCTATACAGCCTTGCTGCAGAAAAGCCAAAATGTTTTCTTCCCAGTTCCAGTAGAGCCTGAATTTTTTCCTCAAGAGGCACCTGGAACAATGAAGCTATGCGGTTTAACTCACGTAATGTTTCCTCACTATGCCGCAATGCCTCGTTCGACTCCGCCAGACTTGCTGTACGCTCAACTACACGCTGCTCGAGAAAGTGCTGCTGCTCATTTAATCGCTCCTGGGCATCGATGCGCTCATTAATCTCATCCTGCAGAATATGCTGAGTATCGACTAAACGCCTGTTGACCCTGAGAACATAAATACTCAGCAGGGACAATCCGAAAAGGACCGCTAGTACGATGAAAATCCAATGCGCATAGGTACGAAGTGTCTTATTCAGAGAAGCACCTGCATCAGGAAGATAAGGCCCGATGCTTAACTCACGCATCAACTCATTTACAGTGCTGTAGTCAAGAGGTATGGTCCAGGTCACTATGTCGCTAGCATCAGAGGGCAGTACTCCCTGCTGCGCTGACAACAGTGCAATAACAACACGACTGGCAAGTAAATCCGGTGTGTGTTTGAGTTTTGCCAACGGCCATTCAGGATATAGACGGGTACTCAGGAGAAACTGGAAACCTTCGACGCTCTGTTGATCAAGTATGCGGACTTTACTCAGGTCAAGCTTACCATTCAGTGCCATGTTTTCGAGGATACCTGTACGCACAGTCCCGGCATCAACGTCCCCATTCATTACTGAATGCACAATATTATCCTGTGGGAAGCCATTAAACCGTAGTTCTGCAAGATCTTTGAATGGATCAATTCCAGCCTCTTTCATCTCACGCCAGGCCATTTGAAAACCGCCAAAGGCGTGATTGTTCACTACCATAAAGGAACGGCCTTTTAAATCTTTCACAGTCTTAATCGTGGTGTTATCACTACGACTGAAAATAACAGCACCGAAGCGTGAATAATCATGCCCCTTCCAGTAACGTTTCATTGTTGCTATGCGCGACGCACCGTAGGCCGACTCGAGAAGTACATAATTGCCGGGATTAGTCAGGACAAAGTCAATCTTCTCTGCTGCAGTTGCTTTACGTAACTGTTGCATATTGAGCGGGACTATTTGAAAATTAATGCCAGGCATATTTCTATTAAGATAATCAGCCATAGGCTGCCATCGCGACATTGCCTGCTCTTTGCCCCGAAAAGCCAGTACTCCTATACGGACATCGCCACCCTCTGTCTGGGCAGAAGAAGGCATGGAAAAAACAGACAGGAGCAGCGCTGCTGTCATTGCCAGGACAAACAAAATGGAGATGCCTGAAGTGACAGGTGTTTTAGCTGGTAGTCGGGGCATTATCTCGCACTATTTATTGACGGTCTCTGCTTACAAATGTATGAAATTTGCGTACTTTATTAAACGATTGTGTTAAAAACAGCTACATGAATACAAGAATATATACTACCAGCTTTCTTATTTTTCTCAGCACGCAATTAGCTGGTTGCAATGAACCGGTTAATCCTCTGATTGGACAGTGGCAGGAGCCATCGCTTTCGCCTGCCTCTAGTGGCCATACAATCGAGTTTACCCCTTCAACTATGCGACTCAACGGCCAAACAGTGACGGTGGTTTACCAGATGCGGGATAATAAAGTTCGTGTGTCTGCCAGTAAAAATGCCATCATCTACGAGTTTGATGATGCTGATTCAATCCACTATGAAGATGAAAATAATAGGACTATTAATCTGATCAGGGTAAAACCATAGCCTGCATCGCTATCTAGCTAAATCGAATACGGACGAAATGAAATATTCACCACTTCACAACACTTATTGGAACTAATGTTTTTCTTATCATGTCAGATAAGCACAAATACATGTTCTGTATGAAATTAATACCTACCCATGGAGCCAATAGCTATGACTGAATTTGTCATTGTTCTCGTTGTACTTGCAATAGTCTTTATCGCAGCAGGTGTAAAGACCATACCTCAGGGCAGTCAATATACTGTCGAACGCTTTGGACGATATCGTAAAACACTTTCTCCCGGGTTGAACCTGATCATCCCGTTCATCGATAATATCGGCTCGAAAATGAACATGATGGAGCAGGTAATGAATGTTCCATCACAGGAAGTCATCACCAAGGACAACGCGATGGTGACTGCAGATGGTGTTGTGTTCTACCAGGTTGTCAACGCCGCGGAAGCCTCCTACGAGGTCAACAATCTCGAGCTCGCCATAATGAATCTTACAATGACGAATATTCGAACTGTCATGGGCTCGATGGATCTGGACGAACTGCTGTCAAAACGGGACGTTATCAACCATGCACTGCTGACAGTGGTCGACGATGCAACCACGCCCTGGGGCGTCAAGGTTACTCGAATTGAAATCAAGGACATCACCCCGCCGATGGACCTGGTTGAATCTATGGGTAGACAAATGAAGGCGGAACGCGATAAACGTGCACAAATTCTTGATGCGGAAGGCGATCGGGCGTCTGAGATTCTTCGTGCTGAAGGTGACAAAATGGCTATAGTGCTGGATGCTGAAGGAAAAAAAGATGCGGCTTATCTGGAAGCGGAAGGCCGTGAACGCCTGGCTGAAGCCGAGGCACGTGCGACGCTGGTTGTATCACAGGCAATTTCGAAGGGGGACGTGCAGGCTCTAAACTATTTTGTCGCACAAAAATATGTAGAAGCCCTTAAAGATATCGCCTCCGCTGATAATGAAAAGCTGGTGCTAATGCCTTTAGAGGCTTCCAGTGTTATTGGTGCTATCGGCGGCATCTCCGAAATAGCAAAACAGGCACTTAGTAAAGGAGGCGAGTAATGGATCCTTCCATGCTAGAAGAAATTGTCTTCTGGAACTGGTGGGTATTCGCACTGGTACTAATTATTGTGGAAGTACTCGTTGCCGGCACATTTTTTCTCTGGATGGGCATTTCAGCCGGCATCGTCGGGCTGGTACTTTATCTTTTTCCTGGACTTGACTGGCAAGTTCAATTGAGTCTGTTTGCGGTATTTTCTGTCATCAGCATTATTGTTTCAAGATTATGGTTAGCCAAACATGCACGTGCCGAGCCTCCCTCCACACTCAATCGACGCGGCAGCCAGTACGTCGGCAGACCATTTACTCTTTCAGAACCCATCGTTAATGGCATTGGCCGCCTCAATGTAGATGACACGATCTGGCGCATTAGCGGGCCAGATATGGAATCCGGCTCACAAATAATTGTTGAAGGCCTGGAAGGTACAATTCTGCTTGTAAAACCTAAAGCAACAAATACATAAGCGGACCCTGATTCGCAACGCCAGGCTTGTCTATTGATAATCAATCAAGTCGATCTGGAACTATTCGAAGCGCCCTAAAGCAGGCATAATCCCCAACCCTGTTTTACGATCATGACAGACGCCACAGCTGTCCCTGAATATGGAGTTTAATTATGAAACTGGCCTGCCTGGATCTGGAAGGTGTGCTCGTCCCGGAAATCTGGATTAATGTTGCAGAGCTTACTGGCATTGATGATCTGCGATTGACCACGCGAGATATCCCGGATTACGATGAGCTGATGACTCACCGCCTGAAAATGCTGGACAAACATGACCTGAAGCTGTCAGTCATTCAATCTGTCATTAATGACATGGGACCGCTTCCCGGGGCGCGGGAATTTCTTGACTGGTTGCGCGAACGCTACCAGCTGGTCATTCTTTCCGACACCTTTTACGAGTTTGGGATGCCATTGATGCAACATCTTGGATCACCAACGCTGTTCTGCCACAAACTGGAAATCAAGGATGATCGTATTGCCAATTATCGCCTGCGCCAGCCAGACCAAAAGCGTGAAGCAGTAAAAGCCTTCCATAAACTGAATTTTAAAGTCATCGCTGCCGGCGATTCATACAATGACACCAGCATGCTGAGTGAAGCGGATGCCGGCATACTGTTCTCGCCACCACAAAATGTGATTGATGAATTTCCTCAGTTTCCAGTGACTAATAACTATGATGAATTACGCCAGGCCTTTATTGATGCGGATAAGCAAATTGACGGCAATGGCTACTGATTTCTAATTTCAACGTCCAATCTTCAGTATAGAAATCCGTTGAACAGGCTACTGAAAACTGGAATTATGTGACTATATCACCGCATTTATATAGCTAGACTGCTAAACTACCAGAATCAACGACATTTACGGGACTTCAACATGGCAACAGTAAACCTTACAAACGAATCATTTAGCGATACCGTTAATTCTAACGATATTGTCATCATCGACTTCTGGGCTGAATGGTGTGGCCCGTGCAAGAACTTTTCACCTATTTACGAAGAAGCTTCTGAAAAGCATGAAGACATTGTGTTCGCCAAGGTTAACACTGAAGAAGAACAGGAACTTGGGGCTTCTTTTCAGATTCGTTCAATTCCAACCCTGATGATTTTCCGGGAAAAGATCATTCTCTATTCACAGCCGGGCATGATAGGTGGACCACAGCTTGATGAACTGGTAGAGAAAGTTAAGGAGCTGGACATGGATATGGTCAGGGCAGAAATTGCCGAACAGGAAAAACAGAAGCAGGCTTAAAATCTTACTTGTGATTTACGTATTTTATCTTACTTAAAGCATTGTAGTAGAGCAAAAAAAGGCGCACCAGCTGGTGCGCCTAACATTCTCCAGAAGAACAAGTAATGAATTAGTCTTTCAGACGTTCGATACCCAGGGCCTTTAGAATATATTTTTCATAAACTGGCTCAGAGGTACCTTTCTTCATCTTTCGCATGAAGTATTTTTCGAAACCAATTTTTGCCACGTGAACCCACTTGCCCTTCTTGAACCAGTTGACGTTACGAGGAGGAATCTGCGGCAGAGCGACAAATGCAGCACCCGTATCACCAAAATCAGCCAGGCAAATGGCATTCCATGTGCCGACTTTTTCAGGCTCAGCGCCTTCCAGTTCAGCATCGATATTGTGAACGATGGCAGTAACCATTGATTCAATCATATAACCCGTCTTATGCGCACCCGTTGGTACAGGGGTTGCCTCTACCGGTGGAATGGCAATACAGACACCCGCTGCGTAGATATTGTTAAATTTCGGGTTGCGCTGAAATTCATCGACGATAACAAAGCCTCGTGGATTACACAGCCCTTCGACATTTGCCACGGCATCAACACCCTTGAAGGCAGGCAGCATCATTGAATGTTTGAATTCAATCTCATGCTGTTTTTTCAGTTCACCATTTTCATCCATTTCGTCAACGAAGATCTTGCCCTCTTCAACACTGGTTACCTTGGCATTGGTAATCCAGCTTATATGACGACTGCGCAGTTCTGATTCCATCATACCCTTGGAATCACCAACCCCACCCAGTCCAAGGTGACCGATATAAGGTTCCGAGGTGATGAATGTCATTGGTACCTTGTCACGTATCTTGCGCTTGCGCAGATCTGTATCGAGGATTCCTGCAAATTCATAGGCCGGACCAAAACAACTGGCAAATGGCATGGCGCCTACAATGACATGACCGGGATCTTTGACGAAGTCCTGATATTTTTTGTAGAACATTTCTGCGTGGTCGATAGAGCAAACCGAGTCAGTGTACCCTCCATGAGGTCCAGCACCTTCCACTTCTTCAAAAGCCAGCCGGGGTCCCGTAGTAATAATCAGGTAGTCATAGTCAACCGTGTCACCACTATCCATAACCAGCTTGTTATTTTCCGCATCGATTACATCAACAGTTCCGGCAATAAAACCAATTCCTTTTCTTTCCAGCGCCGGGCGTAAAGGTATGGTGATATCTTCACGTTTACGCCAACCAACAGCAGCCCATGGATTAGATGGAACAAACTGAAAGTATTCATTCGAATTTATGACAGTAACTTTATGTTCTTTGCCCAGGATACAGCGCATTTCATACGCAGCTGGCATACCGCCTGTACCCGCACCGAGGATTACTACATGTGCCATGAAACTACTCCTTTAAAGTGGTCATTATATTTAATCAGCAGATATAAGGCATAAAACATGACAAAAACATGACATATGACATGTCATGCCATGACTATTTCCAGTCATTGATCAACGCAATTTACATTGCTTTCTAATATTTTTAGCGATCTGCTGAACTTTTTTGTGTCGCTGCAGGGCACATAAGAAAGAATCGTGCCAACAAATGTCGATGGCAAAAAAAAACCTCAATCCAGGGGTATTTAGACTGAGGTAAACAGGGTTCTGTTTTCCAAGAACCTTTCCGCTCAGGGAGGAATAGCGGAAATACATCTAGCGATGTAATAAATCTGACAGCCCCAATATTAAAATAGTTCCCGCACAATGATTGTCGTAATTTTTAAAAAAATTTCAGGCTTCAAGTCTGAATTTTCATAACCCAAGATCTGTAGCTTTTCTCTTAAAACTTGAAACTTCGAACTAATACTCACAAATACTTAATGCGCTTCATCCCAGTTCTCGCCTACACCGACATCCACCAGTAAAGGGACGCGTAATTTGGCGACACCATTCATCAATGCCCGAATATGACCACTGGCAGTTTCAATTTGATCACGTGGGATTTCAAAAATCAGTTCATCGTGAACCTGCATAATCATTCGCACATCGGGGGCATCTTCCTCAATCCATTGATCTACCGCCAGCATAGCCATCTTGATCAGGTCAGCGGCGGTTCCCTGCATTGGCGCATTAATCGCAGTGCGCTCCGCATATTGCCGACGCATGCCATTACCAGAATTAATTTCAGGCAGGTAAAGACGGCGGCCAAAGACAGTTTCGACATATCCCTGCTCATGTGCCAGCTTTCGTGTTTCGTCCATGTAAGTCTTTACTCCGGGGTAGCGATCAAAGTACAGATCAATATATGCCTGGGCATCTCCGCGCTCAAGATTCAGTTGCTGAGCAAGCCCGAATGCGGACATTCCATAAATCAGGCCAAAATTGATCGCCTTGGCGGCGCGGCGCTGATCTATGGACACCTCGTCCAGAGGCGTGGCAAACACTTCGCTGGCAGTCGCCTTGTGGACATCGGCACCCTCTGACAATGCCTTTAAAAGGCCGGGGTCTTCCGACAGGTGTGCCATGATACGCAATTCTACCTTGGAATAATCTGCCGATACCATGAGGAAACCCTCATCTGGAACAAAGGCCT
>JASJFV010000040.1:0-5165 GCA_033791885.1 Gammaproteobacteria bacterium
GCTTCCATTTGATCCCGGTTTTCCAGTTTAACTTCGCAGGTTACAGAATAGTATTTTCCGGCACTACTCTCACGGCACTTCACTTCAATAATTGACTCCTCGCCGACATGCCCTGAAATAATTTCTGTCACCTTATACTGAAAATCTTCCGCCTGCCGCCCCATGGCCTTGATACCGAGGGTACAGGGAAATATGAGCTTACCCTGCTCTTCTTCAGATGCTTCAGCATTGCCCTGCTTTGTGTCTAATTCATCACTCATAGTCAACCTCGCCCTTGCAGTGCATGATTTAGGAAACCTCACCGTTTCTGAATTTCAGTTTGAAGCCATCATATAGAGCGATAATATGATGATAATGCGCTCCTGGCACACCAGCACCGACTGCCTTACCATCGAGCTTCACAATAGGCAAAATTTCTTTTGTCGAGCTACTCAGCCAGAGCTCATCTGCTGTTTTAACCTGGTACTCTGTAATATCCGATTGCTGGCAGCTCAAGCCATGGTTACAGGCCAGTTCAAGTACCAGTTCGCGTGTAATACCGGGCAGGATGCTGTGACTATTAGCCGTCGTCAGCAACTGCCCTTCATGAACAACGAATAAGGTGCTCGCGGCACCCTCTGTCAGCTTTCCATCTCGAAAAAGGACGGCTTCTGACGCTCCATGCTCATGTGCGTATTGTCGTGCCAGTACGTTCGCCAGCAATGAAACAGATTTGATGTCACACCGCTCCCAGCGCTGATCCGGGAAACTGACGGCACTAACACCGGCTTCACGGGTCGCCTGGTCCGGATAAACTACATCCTGTGCATAAGCGAGAACTGTCGGCTGAGCCTGTTCAGGGAATGCGTGATTACGTGGTGCACTGCCACGTGTTATTTGCAGATAGATCGAGGCATCACCCTTTATATCAGCGAGCAGGCGTTCAAGTACCCGGGTGATTTCGAGGTTGGCTAGCGGTGTTAGCAGACGTATTTCGCCGAGTGAATATTTTAGACGATCGAGATGTTGCTGCAGGCGAAAAAGCCTGCCGCCATAAACCGGAATCACTTCATAGACACCGTCACCAAAGGTAAAGCCGCGATCAAATATAGAAATCGATGCTTCACTGGCTGGCAGGTATTCACCATTTAAATATACTTCTTTAACGGCCATTGATTTACACCCTCATCGACTATATTAAAAATCAGCAACCCAGAGCATTACGGTGCCGATCAACTGATCAATAATGCCGCCTTCCGGAACGTCAGTTACTGCCGTCAGTGGATATTTACCAAGAGAGCTGCCCTGCACGCTGAATTCTATATTCCCCAACACCTGTCCGCTTGCGATAGGCGCTATGACGTAATCAGGTATCGTCACCGTCTGCGTAAGCTCTGCACCGCCACGCCGGGGCACAGTCAAAGAAATTTTATCAACTGATTCTACTGCAACACTGTTACTCGCAGCCTTGTAGACATCAACATTCTGAATCAGCTTTCCTGCCGGGTAGATAGCCTGCGTAATATAATTTCTAAAACCGTAGTTCAATAAGTTTTGCACCATATCTGCGCGAGCCTGCTTGCTGCCGGTGCCTGTCACTACAGCGATCAACCTCATTCCTTCACGATGAGCAGAACCAATCAGGCAATATCCAGCTGACTCTGTATGACCTGTTTTGACCCCATCAACGGAGGGGTCACGGTACAGCAATATATTTCGGTTTCCCTGTTTGATTTCATTCCAGGTAAAATCTTTCACAGAGTAATATTTATAATACTGCGGATAGTGGTTTATTAATTCGCGCGTTAATGTCGCCAGATCTCTTGCCGTTGTTAAATGGCCCTCTCCCGGCATTCCTGAGCTATTGACGAAATATGTCCGCGTCATGCCGAGTTCAGCCGCAACCTTATTCATCAGGCCAACAAAAGATTCTTCCGTGCCGGCGACATGCTCTGCCAGGGCAACCGTAGCATCATTGCCCGACTGGATGATCATGCCCTTGACCAGGTCTTCAAGCTTGACGTTGGTATTGACCTTAATAAACATCCTCGAGCCTTCCATACGCCATGCCTTTTCACTGATAAAAACCATGTCATCAAGACTTTGCCTGCCCTCTGCAAGCTCCCTGAACACAATGTAGGCCGTCATCAATTTTGTCAGGCTGGCAGGTTCAATTTGTAGATCCGGATCACCCGCGCTAAGTACAGCACCGCTGTCATGATCGATCAGCAGCCAGGATTTTCCTTCAATTACAGGCGCAACCACATTAGTGCTAGCTATCTTCTGCTGATCTAACGCAAATGATGAAATTGAAAACATGAGAACTAGCAAGCCCATGATTGCTGGATGTTTTTTCATACCTTGTTACTTTCCTATTTTAAAGTTTCTATTATGAGATGCGCATCGGTATACCCTGCATGATGCAGGTCACCAAGCAGAAAATTGACATCACCGATTTCATCAACTGGCCCCAACCTGACGCGGTATAAGTTGAGTCCGTTTTGTACAATTCGATTAACCGCTACATCTGCATAACCATCTGACTGCAACTGTTTCTGCAGACTGTAGGCAGCACTCTGATTGCTATATGCCGCTAACTGGATAAAAGCCTGCGGTTCACTCGTGCCACTGGTCTCGCGCTGCCTAACAGAAGTGCTGTCGCCAATTGCAACAATCTCAACCAGGCCTGTACCGCTTTTAACCACATCCAGCTTCAGTGCTGCTGCATAGGAAAGATCCATCACCCTGTTATGTTTAAATGGGCCCCGGTCATTGACTCGAACAATAATACTTCGTCCATTGTTTAGATTCGTCACCTGTGCATAACTGGGAATCGGCAGAACAGTATGAGCCGCTGTCATCTGGTACATATCATAGGCTTCGCCGCTTGATGTACGCTTGCCGTGAAACTTTTTCCCATACCAGGAGGCCGTGCCTTTTTGCCTGAATCCCTTATTCGATTTAAGCGGCACATATTGCTTGCCAAAAACAACATAGGGTTTATTCCCGGTCGAGCTTAACGGTTCAGAACGTGGAACTGCATCTTTTACTTTAGCCAGGTCCACGCTTGATTTTGGTGGACCATCATCCATGTAATAGCCGCCCTTGTTCTTATTCGCGGATGTACTGGGGCTGGTTGAGGGGCTGTTTGAACTGCAAGCTGCAAGTGTCAGCATCAGTAAACAACATGTTACAGACTGCAATTTCACTTTGATGCCTGTGTTCTCGATTTGATTTCTTCACCTAACAGTTGAACCGCCGTGGCATATAGCTTTGATGTATTGTAACGAGTGATAACAAAAAAGTTATCAAATGCCACGCGGTATTCAGGGCCCTGATCACCTGTTAGTTTGATTAATCCAACCCTGCTGTCCGGTGATCCATTTTCCGCTACAACGACACCTGCCTTTTGCAGGCTTTTCAATGACCGGTTAGTTTTCCGTTTCTTAACCACAAGCTTGCTGGCTTTGTCACTTACACTATCTGCTGACCAGGAAACCGGCTGACCCGGCTTCCAGCCATGCTTATTATAATAGCTCGCGATACTGCCGATCGCATCTTCAAAGCTATTGACCAGGTCACTATAGCCATCATCGCTGAAATCAACTGCATAGGAACGGTAGCTGCTGGGCATAAATTGCGGTAGACCAATCGCTCCGGCATA
Organism: Gammaproteobacteria bacterium; assembly: GCA_033791885.1. Classification (GTDB taxonomy): domain Bacteria; phylum Pseudomonadota; class Gammaproteobacteria; order BMS3Bbin11; family BMS3Bbin11; genus BMS3Bbin11. The sequence continues at coordinate 3,644 of JASJFV010000040.1, forward strand.
GGAGCCAGTCACTGCCAGGGGATCCAGCTTATGTTCATCGGTAAGCAACAGAAAATTTTTCAATTCTGCTAAAAAATACTTACTGCGACGGGGATATTCCAGGCCAAGTGTTGACAGTGCATCAATCACCCGGTAATTGCCAGTGTTAGCACCATAGCGAGTTTCCACACCGAGAGTAGCGACAATAATTTCAGGCGGCACACCAAATTCCTTCTCTGCCTGGGCCAGGGTTTTAGTATGTGTTTTCCAAAACTCGGCTCCCCGATTTATATTTTTTTCCGTGAGGAAAATTTTACTGTATCGAGTCCAGGTCATAGTGGACTCTGCAGGCCTATCCATCGTTTCAATAATGCGTTGCTTAATCTCCACCTGTTTAAATAAATCCTGTAGTTGTGGCACAGTGTAATCTGTTTTACTAGCCACTTCTTTGAACAAGGCATTCAGTTGCTTATAGTCGCTGCTTTGCAATGCGAATGCAGATGGACTTGAAAGAAAAAGGACAAGTATCAAGGAGGAAAGTGTTTTCATATGTTTTATCATTAATGCATAAACCAGCGGTTAGAATAAGCAGACATTAAAATACCAAAACCGGCCATCAGCGAAACCATTGATGTGCCGCCATAACTTATCAGGGGCAGTGGAACACCGACAATGGGCAAAATACCGGTCACCATACCCATATTAACAAAAACGTAAATAGCAAAAGTAACTGCCAGTGAGCCACAAAGTAGCCGTGTGTAGGAGTCTTTAGCTTCAATCGCAATATACAGACTTCTGCCGATGACAAAAAGGTAAACCAGCAACAGCAGGAGTGACCCGATAAAGCCAAATTCCTCGGAAAATACGGCAAAAATAAAATCTGTTGACCGTTCCGGAATAAAGTCCAGCTGAGACTGGCTGCCATTCAGCCATCCCTTGCCATAAATTCCACCTGAACCCACCGCAATCGCGGACTGAATGGTGTGGTAACCCGCACCCAACGGATCCGACCAGGGATCAAACAAGGTAAGAATACGCTGACGCTGGTAGTCACGAATCAAGTACCAGGCAAGCGGTGCAGCAGCCGCTACGAGTCCAGCGAGTATGGCGATAATTCGCCAGGACATGCCGGCGAAAAAAATTACAACGATCCCTGAAGCAGCAATAAGGATCGCCGTACCAAGGTCCGGTTGTTTAATTACCAGGGCAGCAGGAATAACGACAACGACAAAGCCGAGTATTACAGTCGGAAGTGTTGCAGGAAGAGGTTTTTTAACCATCACCCAGGCAACCATCATCGGCACTGCCAGCTTCATCATTTCTGCTGGCTGAAAGCGCACAAAGCCAAGATCTATCCAGCGTTGGGCACCTTTTCCGATTACACCGGCACCCAGCACAATCAATAAAAGTATCAGTCCTATAGCGTATAAATAGGGCGTCCATCGCAGCAGCTGCTCCGGAGTAAGTCGGGCGATGACATACATGACAATAAATGCCAGTACAATGCGAACAGACTGGCGAATCAATAATTCGGGGTTTTGAT